>NZ_JBALLY010000001.1:0-1961 GCF_036963045.1 Bacillus sp. JJ864
ACTCTTATAAGCAATATTAAAGTTACATAAAAAGCAATCGTTTGCGATATATCTTTATTTTAAAAATAGTAAAGGGGGATTTTTCACATGTTAAAAGAAGCAATATACCATAGGCCAAAAGATAATTACGCATACGCTTATAATGAAAAAACACTTCATATTCGGCTGCGTACAAAAAAAAACGATGTAGATGTAGTGTCCTTCATTTATGGAGATCCATATGAATGGCAGAACGAGAAGTGGCTCACAGCAAAAATGACAATGGAAAAGAGCGGTTCGACGGATTTATTCGATTATTGGTTTGTTTCAATTGAACCGAAATTTAAGCGCTTACGATATGGATTCGAACTAAAAAACAGTACGGAAACTATCGTTTATACAGAAAGAGGATTTTTCTCTGAAGCACCTACCGACGACGTCGGCCATTACTTTTGCTTCCCATTTATACATGAAAAGGATGTTTTTACAGCCCCTTCATGGGTAAAAGATACAGTGTGGTATCAAATTTTCCCAGAACGTTTTGCGAACGGAGATTATACATGTAATCCTACGAACACTCTTCCTTGGGGCAGCACAGTGCCAACTGCAACAAATTTTTTCGGCGGAGATTTTGCTGGTATTATGCAGCATCTTGATTATCTTGTAACACTCGGTATTTCCGGGATTTACTTTACTCCGATCTTTACGGCACATTCAAATCATAAATACGACACAATTGACTATATGGAAATCGATCCTCAATTCGGAACGAAAGAAACATTTCTAAAGCTTGTTGAATCATGTCATCAACGCGGTATTAAAATTATGCTAGATGCTGTATTTAATCATAGCGGATACTTTTTTGATAAGTTTCAAGATGTTCTTGAAAAAGAAGAACATTCACCTTATAAAGATTGGTTCCATATTCATGAATTTCCAATTAAAACAGCACCTGTTCCTAATTATGATACATTCGCATTTACACCCGATATGCCAAAATTAAATACTGCTCATCCAGATGTAAAAGAATACTTACTAGAAGTAGGCCGTTATTGGGTACGAGAGTTTCACATAGACGGTTGGCGACTTGATGTTGCAAATGAAATCGATCATAGCTTTTGGAGGGAATTCCGCAGTGAAATAAAAGCAATTAATCCTGAAGTGTATATTTTAGGAGAAATTTGGCATGATGCACTACCATGGTTACAGGGGGATCAATTTGATGCTGTTATGAGTTACCCAGTTACAAACGCCCTCCTTTCTTACTTTGCACATGAAACGATTAAAGCTAGTGAATTTACGGAACAAATCACATCATCTTTACATTCATATTCCATGAATGTAAACGAAGCTGCTTTTCATCTATTAGATAGCCATGATACACCGCGAATTTTAACAACCTGCAACGGTAATAAAGAAAAAGTGAAGTTACTTTATGTATTCCACCTCTCCTTCATCGGTTCGCCATGTATTTATTACGGTGATGAAATTGGAATGGAGGGCGGGATGGATCCAGGCTGCCGAACATGTATGATTTGGGAGGAAAATAAACAAGATAGAGAGTTATTTCAACATATACAAACATTAATTTCACTACGAAAGCAATATAAAGCCTTTAGTGGACACGGTTCATTTCAATGGATTGAGGCAAACGACAAACATAATTATATTTCTTATATAAAAACATACAAGAAGGAAACAATCTTTTTTGTTTTAAATCCAACAAATCATAAAGTTACAGCTCCTATCCCTTATGATATCGCTGGTAAAAAGATTACAAACTTATATACAAAAGAAGAGTTTTCAGCTGAAACAAACTCACTACAAGTTACACTTCCACCATACGGATTTTCAATTTTGAAATGGTAAATCAGAAAAGCCTTGTTTAAAAAACAAGGCTTTTCTTTATTTACAATCGGCAATGTAACGGAATCCAAGCAACGATTCCTTAGAAACTGAGATATGTTATATTCTATAATTTA
>NZ_JBALLY010000001.1:1982-6076 GCF_036963045.1 Bacillus sp. JJ864
ATATCTTCTCATTTCAGTTTATACACCCTCGTTTCATAAGGCTGTAAAGCAATATTTTCAATTAATTCACTCTGCACATCATAATTGTGTATGAATAACTCTGAACTACTATGCGTTATCTCTTCTGGCAACTCGAATACACATGATTCCTCAGTAAAGTTTGCAATAACAAGTAATTTCTCATCTTTCCATGTTCTCACATAAGCAAAAATAGACGGATGATCTTCTAGAATCAAGTCATATGTACCATATACAATGATTTCATGCTTTTTACGAAGTTCAATCAATTTCTTATAGTAATAAAAAATTGATTGCGGATCACGTAATGCCTGCTCTACATTGATAGCTTTATAATTAGGATTTACTTGTAACCACGGCTTCCCTGTCGTAAACCCCGCATGTTCGCTGTTTTCCCATTGCATCGGTGTCCGAGCATTATCGCGCCCTTTCGCATAAATAGATTGCATCACTTTTTCATGATTTTCACCATGTTCCATTACTTTTTCACGGTACATATTCAGCGTTTCAATATCGCGGTACTCATCAATTGAAGCAAATTGGACATTTGTCATTCCAATCTCTTCACCTTGATAAATATAAGGAGTCCCTTTCATCATATGAAGTACCGTCGCTAACATTTCCGCTGACAGAATACGATAAGATTTATCGTTACCAAAGCGAGACACAACACGCGGCTGATCATGATTATTCCAATACAAACTATTCCATCCTTTATGCTCCAATGCTTTTTGCCACTTTGTTAAATTTTGCTTTAGCGTAAGGAGTGAGCATGGAAGCACATCCCATTTACCATTCTCTCCAGAATCTAAATCCATATGTTCAAATTGAAATACCATCTGTAATTCCTGGCGCTCTTCAGCTGTATACAGTTTAGCTTCTTCCGTTGTTACACCCGGCATCTCACCAACTGTCATAATGTCATATTTAGACAGTACTTCTTGATTCATTTCATGTAAATACGTATGAATATTAGGCCCATTCATAAAGTACTGATGCCCTGATACATACCCTTCCGTTTCGGTATCAACAGCTGGGAGCCCTTCTGTTTTTGAAATAAAGTTAATGACATCCATACGGAAGCCATCAATCCCCTTGTCAAGCCAAAATTTCATCATCTCATAAATCTCTTTACGCACATGCTCATTGTCCCAGTTTACATCCGGTTGCTTTTTTGAAAATAAATGTAAATAATATTCATCTGTCGTTTCATCATACTGCCAAGCCGATCCACTGAAAGCAGCTCCCCAATTATTCGGCTCTTTTCCATCTTTTCCTTTACGCCAAATATAGTAATCTCGATATGGATTATCTTTTGATTTCCGCGATTCAGCAAACCAATGATGTTCATCTGAAGTATGATTAACAACTAAATCCATCATTAATTTCATATTACGTTTATGCATTTCACTTAACAATTCATCCCAATCATTCATCGTCCCAAATTCACCCATAATCTTACGATAATCGCTAATATCATAGCCATTATCATCGTTTGGAGATTCATAAACTGGTGATAACCAAATTACATCTATACCTAGTTCTTGTAAATAATCAAGCTTTGAAATAATTCCACGAAGATCACCAATTCCATCACCATTACTATCCATAAAGCTACGCGGATAAATTTGATATACAACACATTCTTTCCACCACTGTTTCTCCATCATGCTACCCCATTTCATTATTTAATTGCAAAACAGGCGCAAACGTTTTCATTACTGAATGATAACAGATTTAAAAAAAAATGAAAACAGGCTTACATTTTTTATCATCAAAAAAATATAACCTTTTCCTCGATTAACACTAAATATACAATAGTTAAACTACACTTCTTTAAAAATATGAAAACGTTTTAATTTTTTTGTTTATTTTTTTTATGCATTCGTATATAATAAACCCAAAGAAAACGTTTGCACACTTTTGCTAGGAGGAAAAGTCATGGCAGAATTAAAATTAGAAAATATTTATAAAATATACGATAACGATGTAACAGCAGTAACAGACTTTAATTTACACATTCAAGATAAAGAATTTATCGTGTTTGTTGGTCCATCCGGGTGCGGAAAATCAACGACATTACGAATGGTCGCTGGTTTAGAAGATATTTCAAAAGGTGAATTCTCAATTGATGGAAAAATAATGAATGATGTTCCTCCAAAAGATCGTGATATCGCAATGGTCTTTCAAAACTATGCACTTTATCCGCATATGAGTGTTTATGATAACATGGCATTCGGCTTAAAGCTTCGTAAAATTCAAAAAGAAGAAATTGATCGCCGCGTGAAAGATGCAGCCCGTATTTTAGGACTAGAAGAATATTTAAATCGAAAACCAAAAGCATTATCTGGAGGTCAACGGCAACGTGTTGCATTAGGACGTGCCATTGTTCGTGATGCAAAAGTTTTCTTAATGGATGAACCGTTATCAAATCTTGATGCAAAATTACGTGTAACAATGCGATCAGAGATTTCTAAGCTTCATCAAAAACTAGGAACAACAACTATTTATGTAACACATGACCAAACAGAAGCTATGACAATGGCATCACGCCTTGTTGTTATGAAAGATGGGAAAATACAGCAGATTGGAACACCAAAAGAAGTATATGAAACACCCGAAAATATTTTCGTTGGTGGATTTATTGGCTCTCCTGCAATGAACTTTTTCCGTGGTCAGTTAACAGAAAATTACTTTGTAATAGACAATAAGATAAAAATTAAAGTATCTGAAGGAAAAATGAAACTGCTGAGTGAACAAGGCTATATTAACCAAGAAATTATTTTAGGAATTCGTCCAGAAGATATTCACGATGAACTCTTATTTCTAGAAGCTTCACAAGATACAACATTTACAACAAAAATCGATGTTGCTGAACTATTAGGTGCAGAATCTATTTTATATATGAAACTTGGAAATCAAGATTTTGCAGCACGTGTTGATGCGCGACATATGTTTACAAACGGTGATCAAATCCAGCTTGCTTTTGATATGAATAAAGCGCACTTCTTTGATGTGAAAACCGAAAATCGCATTCGCTAAATACAAAGAAACCGTCCATATTTATGGGCGGTTTTCCATTATAATACTACTTCTGCTGTATGAAATGATTGTTGCCTTGCACCTATAACACCAGAAATCGGTAAATCTGTTAACATCATTTCTTCTTGCTGTTTCATAAAAGATGACGTCAATTGCTTTATTTCTATCCAGACGTCATTTATGCAAAGTGTAGTGGAATCGTTCTCTTTTTCATGAGAAAATATGGGATCTATTTTATATAATCCAGCATTATTAAACAACATATCAACTCTATTATAGACTTCAAGTGCAACTTCTAAAACATGTCGCCAATCACTTTGCTTACCCATATCGTGAGTAACAAAAATTGCATCTCCACCTAATTCTACAATTTCATCAACTGTTGCTTGTCCGCTTTCCTCATCAATATCTGTCACAATTACTTTGGCACCTTGCCCTGCCAACAAAAGAGCCGTGCTACGGCCAATACCAATGCCACCACCTGTTACAACGACAATTTTTCCTGCTAGCTTCATCGTCATTACCCCTTCTGGTTAGTCTTACCGTCACAGTATACTCCTTTTTTCAAAGCATCCGCAAGCAGGAAAAGATAGATATATAAGATGTAATCGCTTACTTTCGAACTTTCTTTTTTTTCTTACTATTATACTGATCAAAAGCTAGACCTACAAAAATAAGAATTCCCCAAAATAATAAACTTCCTCCCATCATTTCGCCCCCAAAAATGTAAATTTATTACTCTTTATTATTAATATATCATTTTCTTAATTTTCAGTCTGCTTGAATTAAAAAAAGCGCGCCTTTCCGTGACGCGCCATCAATATGGAGGGTACTATATAGGAGATGCCTGTCCTATATAAATTCTATTATACCAATTAAAAATATCGAATTTTGTAAAAATTTATACTTAGTAGAAATTTTTATTAATAAAAAAAGAGAAGCGGCTGCCTCTCTTTCCCTATACGACACTCATAACTTTTGTTTTTACTATAAGATCATGGAAACCGCTATTATCACTTCTAAACAGCATCATG
>NZ_JBALLY010000001.1:6132-22271 GCF_036963045.1 Bacillus sp. JJ864
CTTCTAAACAGCATCATGTATACATTACATATTACTGGAATCCCGAGAAATAAAATATTTGGTATTAACAATACAAAAAACCTCATTGTTAATATCCCTAACGTTAACTTTTCATTTGTAAGTGATACAAGCTTTGTACGTGTAAATTTTTTCCCTGGTGTATATCCATTCCAAATGAATGGTAAAACAATAAAATAAAGCGCCATTAATAAACATACAAGTCCAAGGTCATAACGGATGTCTCCTGAACTTACATTAAAACGATTCAAGATTGCTTTATAGTTTCCTGTTGTAATTGCGACAACAGCACCGTACAGAACAGAAATGAAAAACATATCGATAATCGCAGCCCCGATGCGATTCATAACAATCGCTGGACGATGTATTTTCAGATTCATGTTGTGTCGTCTCCTTTTTTCTATCCTTTATTAACTGTTTCATCGTATCATGTCTAAAAACAGTTGTAAACAACTCATAAATTGGTGTTTTACTCTCTTTTCCTGTACAATATGTATCAATCACATTTCGGAAGGAGGAGCTCATATTGAAACGATTCATCATCTTCTGCTCTTTCATACTTTTAGCTAGTTGTTCAACAGATTCTAATCACTCTCATTACAGTGTTAGCGATGAATATGAGCTCATTAATGTTACCGGTGACGCACTAGAACTTTTCCCAAAATCAGACGCCTTGTATGCTTCTCAATATATTCCATCAAAAATTGTGGAAATTGCTTGGAACGACGCTTATATTTTAGCAAAGCAAATAGAACAAACAGATGATCCTAACAACCCTGACGCTTCTATTACCAATCAAGCGAAAGAAAATTATTGGATTATTGATTTAAAAAATAACCGCCGATTCGGTCCCTATACAAAAAAACAATTTGAAGAACAAAAACAAGAATTTCGTATATCAGAACAACTGCAATTACAGAACGTGAAAACTTACCTTACAAAAGAAAAGCAAGCATCTTAAAAAGATCAAATGTTTCATTTGATCTTTTTCTCATTATTTCCTTTATAAAACAACATTCCATAAACAATAGTTCCAAACATAATACAAAATAATAATATGAATGCCCGTTGAATCAATACAATATGCAATCGCAAAATGTCTTGAACACTCTCAGCGTTATAGTATCCACACCCATAGAAAAAAACAAATATCAATATAAATATATAAATTTTATGCTTATAAAAATAATGTGCAATACTCATCCCAATTCCAAATAGTACTCCGATATATACAAATTCATATAGAAGATGAATAAGTGATAATTGCTCGATTCGTTGTAACATATATAATAAGCCTATTTGAAAACAGACCGCTAATATAACTCCGATCAACACCGTGAATCCCCTCACGGATTGTCTCCCCTTTCACTCTATTCACTTCATTATATTCACGAAGTGATAAAACGCATGGGGGGTTGTATTATATATAAATCCACTTTGACTTTTCGACATATAGACTGCTATGCAGAAAAATAGATTCTGCACTCACTTTCTCCCTTTGTTTGAACTTCGCATGTGGCAGAAAAAGGCCCTGACCGCTTCTACGCACGGCCAGATGCTCTCGCCCTTCCTAAAAGAAAAGGGGTTTTTATGTCGTTTTTCACCTTATATGTAGCAACGAAAAAAAACATTTCACTATTATAATGAAATGGTAAATGTTTGTGGTTCTGCTATTTTTTCATGTGTGTCTCCTACCGCCAATGTATCTGTTGTAAAAGAAACAGTTTTTACTTTTTCTTTAGGATCACTTAGTAAAAGTCCAACTAAGCCATCTCTTGTTTCACCAGGAGTATAATCCTCTTTCGATACACTTTTTGTACCAACAAGCGTATCTTCTGCATATAAAAAGTTTTTCGCTGGTACATGAAATGATTGTGTTTCGTTTACAGTTACATCATTCATAGAAAAGAACTGCATCTCTTTGTCACTTGCATTTTCAACCTTATATGTAATTTCAATATATTTTGCAGTATCACCAATATCTTGTCCACTTAATGATGCATACAATTCTGCCTCCGTTTGCTCCAATGTCTTACCTAAGCGGCGTTGTACTTCTTCTGGAGTTAATTTTGTATACATTTTTAGCGTTTCTTTTGTTTCGGTTTCCATATTTGATAATGTAATCACTCTAACATTATCTACATAGATTTTCATCGTTCCAACTGTAAATGTTTCATTTACATGTTTGATTTGTTCTAATTTTAAAGTCCCCCAGTTTTTTTGCTTAATCTCTTGCCCTACTTTTGTTAGTTGTAAACCGCCATATTCATTTGTCTCGGGAATGGACTGTTTCTTCGGCTGCTTCACTTTTTCTTGCTGAGCACACCCGCTTAAAATAAGAAGAATGCTACATAAAATATAAAATACATTCCATATTTTCATCATCTTTCTCCTGTCATTACATACTATGAAACTATCATTGCATGTACTATTATACTATATATACCATTTTTAATAATTCGCCATATAATTGGCATCTATACATACCTAGATGCTCTCCACTACCATAAAAAAGGAGGAGGTCCATTTTTCAACTTGTATTTCTATAAGCTGTTTGGTAGCTTTTTTGCTACTTTAGAAATATATCCTACTTTAAAGTGAGGTGCTTATATTGCGAAAGAAACAACCTTTTTTACAAACAATTTTACTAAAAAAAGACAAAGTCCCATCATTTTCTATGTATCCATTTTCATTACCTGTTGTTCGTTCGCTACAATCTTTATCCTTTCATCCAAAGGTTACCTATATTATAGGAGAAAACGGAACAGGGAAATCCACATTATTAGAAGCAATTGCCACTGCATGGGGATTCAATCCAGAGGGAGGGACAAAAAATTTTCGTTTTTCTACAAACTCTTCTCATTCAAACTTACATGAATACCTCACACTTGTAAAAGGTTTACAAAAGCCAATAGATGGATTTTTTCTTCGTGCAGAATCTTTTTACAATGTGGCATCTTATATCGATGAAATTGATGCCATTCGCTCTTATGGAGGTACTTCCCTCCACAAACAATCCCACGGAGAATCATTTTTCTCTGTATTTATGAACCGCTTTTCTAGTAACGGACTGTATATTTTAGATGAGCCTGAAGCCGCCCTATCACCGATGCGCCAACTTTCTATGTTAATTCGAATGCACGAACTCATTGATGAAGGCGCACAGTTCATTATAGCTACACATTCTCCTATTTTAATGGGATATCCAGATGCAACTATGTATTCCTTACATCAGGAGAAGATACAAGAAATTACATTAGAAGAAACAGAACATTATCAAACGATGAAACTCTTTTTTGAAGATCGTGAAAGACTATTCCATCATCTATTCCGCCCATAAACAAAACCAGCTAGTAGACACACTAGCTGGTTTTGTTATTATAATGCTTCTATAAATAACGCTACTCCCATACCGCCGCCGACGCAAAGAGAAGCAATCCCCTTTTCCAATCCTCGTCTTCTTAATTCATGAATCAAGCTTACTGTAATACGTGCTCCTGTACACCCAATTGGATGACCAAGCCCAATTCCACTGCCGTTTACGTTTACTTTTTCACGATTTAAGCCTAATTCTTTCTCTACTGCTAAATATTGTGCCGCAAATGCTTCATTTATTTCGAATAAATCCGCATCATTTACTGACCAATTTACATTTTGCAGTCCTTTTTGAATTGCTGGCACCGGCCCTATCCCCATAATTTTAGGATCTACACCTGCTACAGAGTATCCAGCAATTCTCGCCAATGGTTGAAGCCCTTTTTCTTTCGCTTTTTCTTCACTCATCAAGACTAACGCTGCACTTCCGTCATTAATACCCGATGCGTTTCCGGCTGTTACTGTTCCATCCTTGCGAAAAGCTGCTTTTAAACCCGAAAGTTTTTCTAACGTCATATCTGCACGAGGATGTTCATCTTTGGAAACGACAACCTCTTTTCTCCGTTCCTTCTTCGTAATCGGAACAATTTGCTCATCAAAATAGCCCGCTTCGATTGCATGAAGTGCACGTTGATGACTTAACAATGCTACTTCATCTTGTTCTTCGCGAGAAATTTCATATTGTTCGGCAAGATTTTCCGCAGTTTCTCCCATCATAATATGATGGATTGGATCTTCTAGCACTTCCCACACCATATCACGGATTTCTCCATGTTGTAGTCGTTGTCCCCAGCGGTTCTCTTTTAATATATACGGACTAGAGCTCATCGCTTCTACTCCCCCTGCAACAACAACATCGCTTACACCTAATTGAATTTGCATTGCTGCTGAAATTAGCGCTTGCATACCTGAAGCACATTGACGCTGAATTGTATAACCAGTAACCGTATCAGGAAATCCCGCCATAAGAGCTGCTGTTCTTGCTGTATTTGCCTCATCTGTTCGCTGAATACAGTGACCTAAAATCACTTCATCTACTTCACTGGGCGACACACCGCCTCTTTTTACAGCTTCCTGCAACACAGGAACTATAAGTTCAGTTGGTTTTACATTTTTGAAAGCTCCTCCAAATGTTCCAATCGGTGAACGAACTGCAGCTGTGACGACTACATTACGCATCGTGTACTTTCTCCTCTCTTATGTATCCTAGTAAATTTTGGATGAAAAACCACAAGATGCATATCTATGTTTATTATATTAGGAAGTAACCAAAAAATCAAAATATTTAATAAAGTAAAAATAGAAAGATAATTACCTTCCTACTCTGTCAATGCTAATAAAAATTTTTGAAAGATTTTTTCTGTTGTTGTATTCAATTTCGGCAACTTATCAATTGGAAAGTATCGTATATCCAATCCTTCTTCATCACAATGTATTTCACCGTACATACGATGCGCTTGAAATACGTTGATTACATTATAAATTTCGTCTCCATGCGGATAACGATAATATAAGTCTTGACCAGAGAGTACACCGAGAAACTGTAAGGAATCTGCTTGTAAACCTGTTTCTTCTCTTAATTCCCTCTCTGCGGTTTCTTCAATTGTTTCTCCTAACTCCATTGCTCCCCTTGGCAATCCCCAATCATATGTATCAGAACGAAGTTGTAATAATACTTCATTCTTTTGATTTAAAACAATAATTGCTGATCCTACTATTATAAGTGGTTTTGCTCCAACTAATTTTCTTAGTTCCTGTATATACCCCATTATGTAACTCCCCCTTTCTTTTCCTCTCCTATAATAGCAAAATTCTTTCTTAATTTGTTTGTTGCATATAAAATATTTCCCTACACAATAAGGAGGCTAACTCACATTAGCCTCCTTATTGCTTATTATCTAGCCAATATGGCTTTCGTATTTTACGTCCTCAAATGCTCTTTCAATCTCTTCATCTCGGTAATGGACATATGTAAAACGTCCTAACTCTACTAAACGTGCAATTTCCCGCAATGCTTTTTCTTGTTCATATTTTTCTTTAATAGAGACATGAACATAAAATTTCATAAGCGGATGTTCATACAACGTTTCGCCCACTTCCACATATACATTTTCTACCCCTTGTATAACTTGAACATAACTTGCAAATTGATAAACAGCTTCACGATCTGAAACAATTTTTAATGTATACATGTTTCTCCCCCCCTTTTCTTTTACTATAACAAAAAATGGGTATATAAACGTGTCGAAGTTTGACTATTTTCTGACTTCTTTTCACCAATTTTCATCCGGCTATTCGGAGGTCATAAAAACACAAACATAATTTATTATTAAAACCGCTCACAAATTCATGTAAATTTAATAAATTATTAGTAACTCATGCTGTAACAGGATAAAAAACCGCTTTAAACGATAGTTCATTTGTCCATACACATTCTCTCTTTTCACATAAAGTATGGTATAGACATTTTCTGTAGTTATTAAAGGAGAGGATTCTGTTGTCTTATTATTATTATGATCGCTGCCGAAGAAGAATCCAATATGATCAATCTGATCAATCTGATCAATCTGAATCACAGGAAGAACATACAAAGAAGCATACACATAATCATAACGTTGCTCAGATTTCAGATAGTGGAAATTCTCAGGTGAATTTAAACGTAGACTCTGATATAGATACTGATACAACTGCTACTAATCAGCAGTCTACTGATGTAGGACAGGGACAGGGACAGGAGCTGGCACAAGGTCAAGGTCAAGGTCAAGGTCAAGGTCAGGCACAAGGTCAAGGTCAATTGAATACAGATGTTACAAACCAATTATTAGCGGCCCTGCTCCCATTTTTAACAAACGTTTTAAATAACGCTACTCAATCCTCGCAAAATAATCAAAATCTAAATTATCAAAATCAAAATCTAAATCAAAATAATCAAAAAGGAATAGGCTACTAAACAGTAGCCTATTTTGGTAAGGAGGATTAATTATGATGCGGCGAAATAGCTCCAATATTTCAAACAGCGGAAACTCTAATGTGAATATAACCGTAAACGTCGATACAAGCTCTATTGCCTATGCCATGATGTGTTATTGGCATACGAGCGGGATGATTACGGATGAACAGTTCACCCATATGATAACTAATTTTAACAGTTTACTAAACAAAGAGGACGCTATCCTTCCGCAGCTCTTATCAAATAAAGAATATTCTCCGTACGTGATTCGGCAAAAAAACAATGTAAATACATTAAAAACATTTATCCCTCCTTTTTTTAATCGTTAAGTATATCTCGATAGAAAAATCCATAATATTTGAGGTGTCTCCTATGCGTCCTTACATTAATATATGTATTTACATTACTCCTGGATCTCATATTGACAACCACCGAATTGCTAGAGATATTGCAATTGCTAAATATATTTGGCATCCTATCGTATTTAAAGTTGAAGATTTCAACGCACTAGATGAATCCTATCGTTTTCATGATGGTGAAATTAGTTACGTATCTTCGTTAAAATCGCAACCAAAGTTGACTTCTTTATTTGCTAAATGTTCTGAGCATGCGTCGCAATGCGATATTTATATTTGTTATATCGGCAGTGATTATTTTCAAGAACAATCTGTAATCGCTTGTGCCTATTCCATATCAATTCGTAATCAAATTAAAGGTTACATTGTATTAACAAACGCAGCTTCAGCTTCGAAGAACGTGTACACACTTGCCCACGAAATTGGTCACATTTTATTCACACGCCGTGTACAAGATAAGCTTACAAATGCAGATCCCGAATGTCCAAACGGTTCCGAGCACCATCCTTCTCCTACGAACCTTATGCATTACATCGTTCCTACCCCTTATAAATCACAAATAGATTCTTTATTAACAAATACCCAAAGAGAATTATCTTTACAAAGCCCTTTATTGCGTAAAGAAAAAAAATAAACGCTGTAGTTACTTCTACTTTTTATCTTTAAAATAGAAACATAAAATAAGAAAAGCTATTCCCATTAACGCAGGAATTCCCCAATATAAATTTCTATCTCTTAATTGATCAAAAAGAAGCGGTGCAAGAATCATAACAATTAATATAAACAATCCACTCCAACCAATAAAGCGAATAATAATAATAGCAGCCAAAACAAACAACATGATTCCGATGATATATCGCAACTTCCCAGTAATTTCAAATAACGTTGTCTCATACCATTCATTAGAAAACATAAGTGTAAGAGATAATAATATAGGCGTTATAGCCATAATCGTTAATACTATATTTCGTTTCCATTTATTACTTTGAAAAGTCATGTTTCGTACAAATAACACATTACCTGCAAGTATGAAACCTACAATAAGCGGATAACCAATGAAACTAATAACAGATACTTTGTAGGGCTCATTCAAATTTCGAAATAATAAATCTGGAATTGTCCAATATGCGGTTACACTGATAATGAAAGTTATCAGCAAAGAAAAATTCTTCTTCCTATCTATGTCCATTTCTCTCGCTAATTCATCTGCATATCGCTTTGGAGAATCTCAAAAAATATCTATTACTGTTTTCCCTTGCTGTTCTCCTTCTATTAAATGAAGTTCGACGTCTTCTAAAAAAGATTTTATATCGTCTTCTTTTATTCCTTTTACCGTTAAATACGCTCCTGTATCTTCTAGAAATTGCTTTGATTCTCTTGAAAGCATCTAACTATCTCCTATCTTAACTATCTCTGTACAATATTTTGTCGTTTAGAATCCCACATCATAAGCAGTACTAAACTTCCATACAATAAAATTGGTTCTAAAAATCCCCAATCCGTATTATTAACACCAAAATATTCAAATGAAAACATGATGAAAAGCAAAACAACTAAGGTTAATACCCCCATCCAGCTATTTAAACGAAAATTAATTATGATAACCACTACAAATAATAGAAAGCCTAGAACGTAACTTTGCGCTGAGGATAAAGACAAAAATGGTGTACCATACTGTTTATCTAGTAACATTAATCCAACAAGTAAAACCATTGGAATAACAGCCATTACTACATATAGAATGGAAAACTCTCTCAATTTACTTTGAAAACTGGAGCTTCGAAAAGCAAAAATCATACTTGCTATCATCAAAAATAGAATGATATTCTCCCCTCGTTTAGATTACTTGTTTTTGATTTACTTTCATCACGTCAGCGTTATCGTTTCCTCCCTTTTCCTTCTAACAAACGCTGTACACTACTTTGCATCGCTCCCCACCGTTCCATGAAATTATCTAGTGCATCTTCACCTTTTTCTGTTAATGTGTAATATTTTCGCTTTGGACCAGATGGCGATTCCTTCATCGTACTTGTAATCAACCCTTCTTTTTGCATGCGAATTAATAGCGGATAAATACTTCCTTCACTTGCCATAGTAAAACCATACTGTGCCAGTTTTTCACTCATTTCATATCCGTATATTTCTCCTTCAGAAATAATGGCAAGTAAGCATCCTTCCAAAATACCTTTTAGCATTTGACTTGTCGACATAATTCAAATCCTCCCTCTATCTTGTTTTACAAGATAGATAAGTATAAGTATCTTGCTTTACAAAATAGTATAGCAAACAGTATTTTGTAAAACAAGATAGCTTACGTATTTTTCCCAAAAGCTTGCAGGATTTTCCACTTCACTTCTATAAATAGAGCATTAGACTAACTATATTCGTGGAGGAGATGGAATAAAAAATGTTTAGCAATCGCGTTGTATTTTTAACAGGTGCAGCAAGCGGCATTGGATATGAAATGGGAAAGGCCTTTGCAAAAGAGGGGGCAACTGTCATAATTACGGATCGGTTAGAGATCCGAGTACAAGAGGCAGTGAAACAATTACAGAACGAAGGGTATAAAGTATCGGGAATGCAATGTGATGTAACAGTAGAACGTGAGATTGAACAAGCTATTTCTGAAACTGTTACACGATTTGGTTCACTTGATGTATTAATTAATAATGCAGGTATGCAATACGTTTCTCCAATTGAAGATTTTCCAACTGAAAAGTTTGAAATGCTGATTAAAATTATGCAAATTGCACCGTTTATTGCAATAAAACACGCATTTCCTATTATGAAAAAACAACGATACGGTCGCGTTATTAATATCGCTTCTATTAATGGTCTCGTTGGCTTTGCAGGTAAATCTGCATATAATAGCGCCAAACACGGGGTAATCGGGCTTACAAAAGTCGCAGCACTAGAAGGAGCTGAGTATGGTATTACCGTAAATGCACTTTGTCCCGGCTATGTTGATACCCCTCTTGTTCGTAATCAACTTCAAGATTTAGCTACAACAAGAAATGTCCCGCTTGAACATGTGTTAGAAGATGTCATTTACCCGCTCGTACCGCAACAACGATTATTACATACAGAAGAAATTTCAAACTACGCCTTATTTTTAGCAAGTGAAAAAGCAAAAGGGATTACAGGACAAGCTGTTGTCATTGACGGTGGTTATACGACACAGTGAAATTCAACAAACTATTTTTTCTATATCAATATAAAAAAAAACGGATTGTGCCTATTCACACAATCCGTTTCCGTTACATATATAAATCCACTTTGATTTTTTAACACACAAATCGCAACTATGCAGGATATAACACGCCTGCTACTGGCCTGCTCCTTTTGTTTCAAACCTGGCATGTGGCAGGAAAAGGACCTGACCGCTCCTATGCACGGCCAGACGCTCTCGCCCTCCCCTAAAAAAAGGGGGGGTTTATGTCGGTTTTTCAATTTGCATATACATATTTTCTTTTGGAGATTCATATCTGTGCATTTGCTTTGGTAACTTCTCAATCGCAACAATAACGCTATCTAACTTACTTTCAATTCTATGCAGCAAGTATAGCGTAACAACAATTGGAAAACCAACATTGCCAATAACTGATATCCATTCCTCCATCGTTGTCTCCTCCCTTCTTATTATAAATAAGCAGAGAGGCAAAAAAGTGGTAATTAAAAACAAATTAAATCATTTCAGCTGTTTTTTCTGTTAACTGCTTGTATCCCACTTTGATTCCCCCTAATATGTTAGGGCTTTTCATCATAAGAAAAACCCCTTTCTACAACGAAAGAGGTTTGAAGATTCACTTCTCCCCTCTTATCTACCAGAAAGTCTCTTTCTGTTGGAATTAGCACCGTGCCTTACTAGGCGCCAATCATGCGCCCCATTTCACAATGGTATTACGGTCGGTTGCTGGGTTTCATCGGGCCAAATCCCTCCACCTGCTCTTGATAAGAGTATATATAGTTGTCTGAATTTTTAGTTTCCGATTCTGACTATACCAAGAATAAAATTTGTTTGTCAAGATTTTTTTGTCGTGTACAATTCTGGACGACGATCAAAAAAAACAGGAATCCCTTTACGCACTTCAGAAATTCTCTTTATATCTAGCGTTCCATACAAAATCATTTCTGTTTCATCAGCCTCAGTAACGATTTCTCCCCAAGGATTAATAATAAGGGAATGGCCTGCAAATACATTATTAGGATCACTCCCAGCACGATTACACGCTACTACATAACTTTGGTTTTCAATCGCCCTTGCTTGAAGCAATAATCGCCAATGTTCTAAACGAACAAGTGGCCACTCTGCTACAACAAATAATACCGTTGCCCCGTGCGCAGTATGAACGCGCATCCACTCTGGAAAACGAATATCATAGCAAATTGTTCCTGCACACGGTATACCCTCCAATAGAAAATGCCCCGTTTCATTTCCAGCAATCAAATATTTATGTTCATCCATCAGTTGAAACAAATGCACTTTACTATATTCAGACACAATGCTTCCGTTTCGATCACTAATATACATCGTATTCGTAACACCATTCTCTGTTTGCTTAGCGATTGAACCACCGACAATATTTACTCCATTTTGCTTACTCCACTTTGATAATAAACCTTTTGTATCATTCCCATCTAGATCAGCAATATCAGGAAGACGCTCTAAATCATAACCTGTTGTCCATAACTCTGGCAATACAATAACATCCGGATTTCCCTTCATCGCCTCGCTTATTTTTTTTTCAGCATGTTCTATATTTTTTTCAACATTACCAAAAGCGATATTCATTTGTACACAAGCAATTTTCATTACTCTTTTCCTTCTTCCTTTTTATTTTTTTCTTTACAAAAAGTTGGAAAGATTATATTATTTGTCACTATAATTGTAACAACTTTCAAAAGAGGTGGAAAGTATGAAACATTTTCAACCTTCCGAGATATTAACATCATTACCAACACAATTTTTTGCTTCTCTTGTCGCAAAAGTAAATGGAGTAATGCAAGCTGGTCATGATGTTATTAACTTAGGACAAGGAAATCCAGATCAGCCAACACCAGCGCACGTCATAACAGCATTACAACGTGCAGCAGAACATCCTATTCATCATAAATATCCGCCATTTCGAGGACATGAAAGTTTAAAAGAGGCTGTCGCTACATTTTATGAGCGTGAATACGGTGTACAATTAAACTCGAAAACAGAAGTAGCTGTTCTATTTGGCGGAAAAGCTGGCTTAGTTGAATTACCTCTTTGTTTTACGAATCCAGGTGATACAGTTCTTGTTCCCGATCCAGGTTATCCAGATTATTTGTCAGGGATAGCCTTAGCAAAAACAAAGATTGCTACAATGCCACTGCTATCAGAAAATCAATTTTTACCTGATTATACAAAGATTGATGCGCAAACTGCTGAACAAGCAAAATTAATGTTTTTAAACTATCCGAACAATCCAACTGGAGCCGTTGCAACAACAAAATTCTTTGAGGAAACTGTATCGTTTGCAAACGAACATAACATTTTAGTCTGTCATGATTTCGCGTATGGGGCGATTGGTTTTGACGCTAAAAAGCCGATTAGTTTCTTACAAATCGATGGAGCAAAAAATGTTGGCATTGAAATTTATACGTTGTCAAAAACGTATAATATGGCAGGATGGCGCATCGCGTTTGCCGTTGGGAATGAAAGTGTTATTGAAACGATTAACGTATTACAAGATCATATGTATGTTAGTATTTTTGGTGCCGTACAAGAAGCTGCTCAAAAAGCGTTATTAAGTCCGCAAACTTGTGTCGATGAACTCGTAGAACGCTATGAATCTCGAAGAAATGCTTTCATTACTGCTTGTCGTTCTATCGGCTGGAATGTCACCTCACCAAAAGGTTCTTTTTTTGCTTGGCTTCCCGTTCCAGATGGCTATACGTCAGAGCAATTTGCTGATGTACTATTAAACCAGGCACACGTTGCTGTCGCTCCAGGCATCGGCTTTGGTCAACACGGAGAAGGCTATGTTCGTGTTGGCTTATTACATTCAGAGGAACGTCTTCAAGAAGCGGTTCAGAGAATTGCCGAGTTAAAAATTTTCAAAAAAACATTGACAACATAAAAATTCTCTGTCAAAATTCAGTTATCAAAAATTTTAAACATTTCCAAATACTTCTTATCAAGAGCTGGTGGAGGGACGAGCCCAATGAAACCCGGCAACCGATCTACTTTATGTAGGCACGGTGCTAATTCTCGCAGCGTTATGCTGACAGATAAGGAGCTGGTTGTAAAAAAACCTCTCCTTAGCTGAGAGGTTTTTTTATTTAACTAGGAGGTTATGAAAATGAGCGGAATAACAGCAACATACTTCATTCATGATGATTCTCATCATTTAAGTCAAAAAGCAGAGCAAATTGCCCTTGGTTTAACAATTGGTTCGTGGACACACTTACCCCACTTATTACAAGAACAATTAAAACGACATAAAGGTTCAGTCGTTAGCGTAGAAAAATTAGAAGAAGATGAAACAACAAACATATATCTTGATAAAAAAGTAACACGCGGACTTATTAAAATTCATTATCCATCCGCTAACTTCACCAATGACTTACCAGCAATATTCACAACTGTTTTCGGAAAATTATCCTTGGATGGAGAAATTAAATTAATTGATTTAGCATTTTCTGATGATATTAAAAAGGTCTTCCCTGGTCCTAAATTCGGTATCGATGAAATACGAAACAATTTGAATGTTCACAATCGCCCTCTTCTCATGAGTATTTTCAAAGGAATGATCGGCCGAAATATCGGTTATTTAAAAACACAACTTCGCGATCAAGCAAGCGGCGGTGTCGACATTGTAAAAGATGATGAAATTTTATTTGATAATCCGTTAACACCACTGTCAGAACGCATTCACACCGGAAAAGAAGTATTGCAATCTGTTTATGAAACATACGGGCATAAAACGTTATATGCCGTTAATCTTTCAGGACGGACTTATGATTTAAAAGAAAAGGCAAAACAAGCCGTTGCTGCTGGAGCTGATCTATTACTTTTCAATGTATTCGCATATGGACTTGATGTGTTGCAAGCTTTAGCGGAAGACAATGATATTTCTATCCCAATTATGGCACATCCAGCAGTAAGCGGAACTTACATAGCATCTAAATTATATGGATTTTCTTCTTCTTTATTACTTGGCAAGCTTCTTCGCTATGCTGGTGCAGATTTCTCGCTATTTCCATCACCGTATGGAAATGTCGCTTTAAAACAAGAAGAAGCACTTTATTTAGCCAAAGCACTTACAGATGAAAATGAACCGTTTAAGCGGAGCTTTCCTGTTCCATCTGCTGGCATTCATCCAGGACTTGTTCCACTTCTCATTCGTGACTTCGGTGCGGAATGTGTCATTAATGCTGGCGGCGGTATTCACGGACATCCATCCGGAGCACAGGGGGGCGGAAAAGCATTTCGAGCTGCTATCGATGCAGCGTTAACCAACACGCCGCTTCATAAGAGTGAGGATTCTTATTTACAAGCTGCTTTGCGCTTATGGGGCAATCCAGCTAAAGAGGTGCAAGCATGAGCATGCAAATTTTTTGTGATTTCGATGGCACAATTACAAATAACGATAATATTGTTGCCATTATACAAAAATTTGCACCACTTGAGGCAGAAACAATTAAACAACAAATTTTATCACAAGAACTTTCTATTCAAGAAGGTGTAGGGAAAATTTTTTCTCTATTACCTACAAGTTTACAAGATAAAATTACAGCTTTTATTAAGGAAACTGCCGTCATTCGGACTGGATTTGCAGAATTTGTACAGTTTTTGCGAGAGCATAATATCACACTTTATATCATTTCAGGAGGAATGGACTTTTTTGTTTATCCTCTTCTCGAAGGACTTGTTGATTTTGAATATATTTACTGTAATACAACTGATTTTTCCAATGACACAATTCAGGTAAATTGGCCGCATTCGTGCGATGAACATTGTGAAAATAAATGTGGTCTCTGTAAATCAACACTTATTCGCAATTTAAGCTCACAAAACGATTTTAAAATTGTAATCGGTGATTCTATTACAGATTTGCAAGCAGCAAAACTTGCTGACAAAGTATTTGCTCGTGACTTTTTGATTACTAAATGTATAGAACATCATATTCCTTATACACCGTTTGAAACATTTCATGATATACAAAACGAAGTAGAAAAATTGCTAGGGGTGATAAAGTGAGGCAGCTCTTTCGTCAGTGGCAAGAACTGAGTGAACTGAAAAAAGAATTAACTGATCGGAATTGGTTTCCAGCAACAAGCGGTAATATTTCAATAAAAGTGAGTGATAATCCTCTTACCTTTCTCGTTACAGCAAGCGGAAGAGATAAAACAAAAACAACACCGGATGACTTTTTGTTAGTTGATCAAAACGGCAATCCTGTTTTAGAAACTGATTTACGCCCTTCTGCCGAAACATTGCTGCACACTCATATTTATAGCCTTACAAATGCTGCTTGTGTCTTGCACATTCATACAACTGATAACAATGTCATTACAAATGTATACGATCAAGAAGTCGTATTCTGTAATCAAGAAATTATTAAAGCACTCAACATTTGGGAAGAGGGCGCTTCTATTCGAATTCCAATTATCGAAAATTATGCGCATATCCCAACTTTAGGTGAACAATTTCGCAAGCATATTTACGAAGATGCGGGAGCTGTTTTAATTCGTAATCACGGTATTACCGTATGGGGAAAAGATGGGTTTGATACAAAAAAAAGATTAGAGGCATACGAGTTTCTATTCCAGTTCCATATTAAACTTTTATCAATTAAAGGAGGCGTTCAACGTGGCGCAAATACGTATTCATGATGTTAACACACGTATTGAAAATAAAATAGAAGTACAGCAATTCTTACAAAATGAAGGTGTTTTGTATGAAAAATGGGATATTACAAAACTTCCTGGTCATTTACTAGAAAACTATACATTAACTGATGAAAATAAGAATGAAATTTTAGAAGTGTTGGCACCAGAAGTTACTGATATTTCTAAGCGCCGCGGCTATCAAGCTTGCGATGTTATTTCACTCTCTAGCGAAACACCTAATCTAGATGAATTGCTAGTAAACTTTAAACAAGAACACCATCATACTGATGATGAAGTTCGCTTTATCGTCAGCGGACATGGCATTTTTACGATTCAAGGAAAAAATGGCTCGTTCTTTGACGTTGAACTTGAACCGGGAGATTTAATTTCGGTTCCTGAAAACACGAGACATTATTTTTCTCTTCAAAACGATCGTCAAGTTGTCGCAATTCGTATTTTTGTAACAACTGAAGGTTGGGTTCCTATTTATCCCGCTATTCGTGGGCAGTAAGACCCCCACCTCTAGATTGGGAGAGAAGCAAAGAAGATAGGTGGGGGTATAACTGCCCGTAAAAGCC
>NZ_JBALLY010000001.1:22329-22501 GCF_036963045.1 Bacillus sp. JJ864
GGAAGTTTCACTTTATTAAGGTAGCATGTTGAATAAAGGGAATTGGTTCCCCTTTTCCTTCCTTTTATTCACTCTACATATATACATCCTCCTATGGACAGGTTTATCTCCTTTTATGAGATAAACCTTCTTTTTTGTCGAAACTTTTTTACAATTTTATGAACATTTTATG
>NZ_JBALLY010000001.1:22607-74722 GCF_036963045.1 Bacillus sp. JJ864
GGAATACATGGAATTAATTTTAGCAATTCTTTTTGGTGTCGTTTGCGGGGCTATACCTGCTGTCGTGGGGGCTATTATGGATGAGTTAGAAATTGGTATGATTGGTTTCGTCGCATCTACTGTAAGCGCTTTATTTTTTGGTTTATATGGTGCGGTTCCTGTTGGTATACTGTTTGCCTTCTATATATTACGTCATGCTCGCACAAAACGATTTACTCGAAACAGAATGGCTGAAGTGATTCCCTTTCCAATTGAAAAAGCACGCCGGGCAACAAGCCTTTCCTAAATAAAAAAAGTCCTCATGTGAGGACTTTTTATTTATTCTCTTCTAAAAATTGAAACAGCTCCTGTAAATGAAGCGCATCGTCTCCATAGCTAACCGAAACATAAAATTTCCCGTCTACTTCTGCATTCATATATAAATCAATAAGATCACGCTCATATTTTAGTGCTAAATAAAATTCCATCTCTTCTAACATTTCTTTCGTTGTTCGAATAACATAACGACCTGTTGCATCTCTGCCATATTCAAATACCGGTTCAAAGTTATACTTCTTTTTAAACGCAGCTAGTTGCTTGTCATTAATAAAAGTCGTTTCTGTACACTGTACTGTGCGAATAATATTATCGAACTTTTCTAAACTCATACAATTACTCCTTTATGTACTGTTTATATAATGCTTGTGTTCCGCTATTTTCTTCACCATCTTGCATCAATTGCTCATATAATTCTCTTGCAAGAGTTAAGCCAGGTGCAGATAATCCAAGTTGCTCTGCTTCTGCTAAGGCAATGTTCATATCTTTCATAAAGTGTTTCACGTAAAATCCTGGTTCAAAATCACCTTGTAACATACGAGGTGCTAAATTACTTAATGACCAGCTGCCTGCTGCACCAGTAGAAATACTTTGTAGCACTTTTTCCGGATGTAACCCTGCCTTTTTTGCATAAGCAAGTGCTTCACATACACCAAGCATATTAGATGCAATCGCAATTTGATTGCACATTTTTGTATGATGACCACTACCTGCTTTTCCTTGCAGCATAATATTTTTTCCTAACAGTTCAAATAATGGTAAACATGCTTTATATACTTCTTCGTCTCCGCCAATCATGATTGCAAGACGCCCCTCTTTTGCTCCAATATCTCCACCCGATACAGGAGCATCTAATACATAAATCCCCTTGCTCTTTCCTTCTTCGTAAATACGTTTCGCCAAAGTTGGTGTTGATGTTGTAAAGTCAATCGTAATCGTTCCTTGTTTTGCGTGAGTAAGAATTCCATTTGCACCAAAGTATACTTCCTCTACATCATGCGGATATCCAACCATAGTCATTACGACATCTACTGTTTTTGCAATTTCCTTTGAAGAATCACACCAATGTGCACCTTCTTCAATTAAATCTGCAGTTTTTTCTTTTGTACGATTATATACGTACACCGTATAGCCTGCCTTTAGTAAATGACGCACCATACTTTTTCCCATAACACCAGTACCGACAAAACCAATAGAAGTTGGTGGTAATAACTGCTTCATTTTTTCATCTCCTCTTTTTCTAACAAATCACTCACAAGTTTGCGAAATTCGGTATTAAACTCATCATTAATTCCATTTTGCACATTTGAAAATACAGTGACAAATAGTTTTTTATCCCAATTAAAGTTATTAAATGTATTCCATCCCGAAAGTACACCATGATTGTGATAATAATCTGGATATATATATAAGCTAAATGCGTATTTTCTGTCTGCGGGTGGTGTTAACATTAATTTTAAACTTTCAGACGAAATAAGCTTACTTGTCATAATTGCTTCGTCTAACTTTTGCATATCATGTACTGTTGTATACATCTCACCGCATCCATATAACCAATTCATGACTAATTTTGGGGCTAATACAAGCTCATTCTCTTTCTTTTTATAGCCTTTTGAAACATTTACATCTCCTTCCGGCGCTTCTCCCATACCTGACTCTGTCATTCCTGCTGGAATAAAGATGTGCTCTGTAACGTATTGTGCTATAGATTGTCCCGAGCTTTTTTCTACAATATAAGCTAGTAACATATAATTATAATCTGTATATAGCCAGCCTTGCCCCGGTTGAAAAGCAGTTGGTTGTTGTCCAAGCCACGTTACTAAATTAAGTCGGGATGCCGCATTAACTTTCCCTTTCCCGTGTTCAGGGAGTCCTGATGTATGCGTTAATAAATGATATAATGTAATATTTTTATTCGCAGGAAAAGATGGAATATACGTATGTACATTGTCCTGTATATTTAACTTCCCTTGTTCTTGCAGCTGTAAAATCGATACAGCAATTGTCGTTTTTGTAATAGAACCAATTCGATATTTTGTTTGCGGTGTATTTTCAATTTGTTTTTGAACATCCGCAAAGCCATACCCTTTATTTATGATTGTACGCCCTTGATAGGAAACAAGGACTGATCCATTAAATTGTTTATCTTTTAGATACTGATCTAATTTTTGGGTAACAGTAGTATAATCAATTTCTTTTTCTTTTGGTTTTTCTTTCGTTGTATTAGCAGGGGCAGTTGTTTTTATTGATTGTGCTTCTTTTTTAGCAGGTACTTTAAAAAAGAAATAGCTTCCTACTAATAAAACAGAAAGTAAAAAAATAATTGTGCTCCATAACGTCTTCATTCCTAAAAATCCTCCATCGCATCTTAAATATTTACTCCCCCTCTTCCCCATTATCCGTTAATAAAAAAAAATCGCAACAATTTGTTGCGAAAAAATATTACATTTTTTCTTTTCGATATAAGCAAACTTGATTTTTCCCCTTCTTCTTTGCTTCATATAATGCAACATCTGCTCGGTGCATTAACATTTCTTTTGAAATTCCATTTTCAAATGCAGCGACACCAAAACTTGCGGTTATCTTTGAAATTCCAGAAAGTTTTTTTGTTTCAATAAAAAAACGAAGCGATTCTGCAATTTGAAATGCTTCTTTTTCTGTTGTTTGAGACAAAAAAATAACAAATTCTTCTCCGCTCCACCGCGCAAAAACATGATGCGGCTGTAATTTTGCTGTTACAAGCTCCGTCAATTGTACCAATGCTAAATCTCCAAAATCATGCCCATACGTGTCATTTACTTTTTTAAAATTATCCAGTTCAAATAAAACAAGAGCAAATGATTGGTTCATTCGTATAGCTGTTTCCCAACCTTCTGAAAATAATCTTTGAAACTTTATCCTATTATAAATATTTGTTAGAGAATCAGTTGTTGCTAAACGCTCTTGCTCTTTATATTCTTCTTCTAGCTCTGTAATATCTGTACATGTCGCGATAAATCTCGATACATCATTTGGTAACGGAGCAAGACGTAACAAGAATACTCTTTCTTCTCCAACCTCATTATACATTTTAATTTTTCTTGAATGCGTTAAGCAATCATCAATCCACATTGTATTATTTTCCGCAATGTAATACCCATTCTCCTGGGCAAAATGTTCTGCAAATGTCATATGATGCTCATGGTATGACATAAGATCTTCATATCCGAAAAAACGCAAAAAATTCGTATTACAATCTATAATTTCATCATCTTCTAAAATAAGGAATAAATCATTCTGAAAATCAAATATCATTTGAAGTAATTCTTGCTGTAACATGACTTGTTTTACTAATGATAACTCATACACACTCTTTTGCACTTCAGCAAGTACAGATTGCGGCGTAATTGGAGATAATACAATGTTTCGTATACCAAGTTTAATAAGGTCAACAAATTGAGATGTTACTTCTTCACTCCATACAATGATAAACGATTTATCTGAAGTGAAGAGTTCTTTTACAAAATCAACCTGAGAAGCTTGCGAGATGTATATAATGACAATTTGCGGTTGAACTTTTTCAAACAATATTTTTCCTTCTTTAAAACTATGTGCCAAAAACATACACTTTGGCTTTAACATTGTAATTGTCTGCCGATCGTTATGCCCTTCTTCAATATACAATACATTCATATCAAGATCCTGTAATACATTTTGAAAAACTGTATGTTCCAGCAAAAAACGTAGAATGTGCACCATTAGGTCTTCACTCACTTCATTTATCCCATTCTTACACTCTACTACAGAGTTACTCTTAAGAACTTGATTTGTTCAACAAACCATCGTTTGGCAGTTTCACGTTATATAAACCCATCAAAGCACTGTTTCATCTTTTTATTGTATGTCAACAATAGATAAGACGTCTGTGCGAATATCTTCTATTATCCATATCTTTTTTTAAAAGACTTGACAATAGAAATGTATATATTATATCCTTTTACAGTACCAACTTACAAAATGTAAGTAAAGAACATTTTTTTCGTTCGAAATGATTTACAATTAGAAACGAAGCTTGGAGGAACTATAATGACAAAGCAAGATTTCTTTACTGTTTTATACGAACGTACATCTAATCGTGCTTTCAACCCTGAAAAAGAAATTTCTAAAGAGGAACTAAATGACATTTTAAAAGCTGCTGGCCAAGCACCATCAGCATGGAATCTACAACATTGGAAATTCCTTGTATTCCAAGGAGAAGATGTGCAACGTCGTTTACATCCAATCGCATATAATCAACAACAAATTCTAGATGCCTCTGCAGTTGTTGCTATATTAGGCGACCTAGAAGCATATAAAAGTGTTGATTCTGTATACGGTCCACTTGTAGAACAAGGACTTATGCAGGAAGAAGCAAAAAATCGTTTAGCTCAAAATATTGAAAGTGCATATCAACGTGAACAATACCCGCGTGATGCAGCGTTCTCAAACGCATCTTTAGCAGCAATGCAACTTATGCTTGCAGCAAAAGCAACTGGTTGGGATACATGTGCAATTGGAGGATTCAACTCACAAGCATTAATAGAGGAGTTTAACGTTTCTAATCGTTACATTCCAATTATGTTAATTACAATCGGTGAAT
Organism: Bacillus sp. JJ864; assembly: GCF_036963045.1. NCBI lineage: Bacteria > Bacillati > Bacillota > Bacilli > Caryophanales > Bacillaceae > Bacillus > Bacillus sp. JJ864. The sequence goes on from NZ_JBALLY010000001.1 coordinate 27,541, forward strand.
CTACATTAGCAGGACACCCAGCACCACGCATGAGCGTAGAACAAGTAACAGAATGGGCAAAATAAAACCTCCATCAGTGGAGGTTTTTTTCATCCTTCACTTATGGAACCTCTCACCAATTGTACACATGACAACAGTAATCCTCTACCTATCTTCCTCTCTCTGAATCTTAAGTGAGGATTACTACCCCAGAATAACGAGTTGGAATCTAAAGGTGCTTTTTTGTTACAATTGTGATACAATAGTAACAAATTGATAACAAATGAGGGATTTTCGTTGAATTTATATGGAAGCTTTATCGCCATATTGTGCTACATAGTCACCGTACTGCTTCTGTACTTCGTTGGGGATATGACAAATATTGCGATGCTACAGTTTTCAAAAGAAACAACGCTTCAATCAGAAATTAATCAGTATGCCTCTCGCTCCTTTGTACCATTACTATTAGCACTTCCTGTATATATCATCGTTTTATATAAAAGCAAAAAAATATAAAGACTGCCTTTATAAAAAAGAGGCAGTCTTTTTTATATACATATCCGCTTTTTGTCCAAACTCTCATTTCCCTATTCTCATATGTTATAAGAGGAATAACAACAATCTACCTAAAACATTTATTCCTTTCCTGAAAAATAGGAAAAAATCTAAAAAAATTCTTTACTACGTCCAAGCAAAGCATGTACCTAGAGCATATCTTATTAATGTGAAGGGGGTGAGAATTATGTTCGGAGGATGTTTTGGATTTGATGGCTGCCGTAGCGGTTTACGCAGCGACCGCCGTTTACGTAGCGACCGCCGTACTGGTGACCGCCGTACTGGTAATAGAAATCGTTTTTGCAACGTTCTTAGAAATCTTTCAATCGGTACTCAAATCGCTCTATTAACAATCAGAGATAACGGTACTTTTAATAACGTTGTATTTGAAGGCTTCTCAAATGGCGTAGCACTTTTCTCAGGAGGAAACATTACTGGTTCAGGTTTATTACGTGTTTGCCCATTTGATGTTGTAGCTATCGCTTTCTAATAAAAGTAAGCACTTCCCAGGAAAGCAATAGCTTTCCTGGTTTTATTTATACTGCAGGTTGATTGACTCGAAAACAATTAGATATATAAATCCATATTAATTTTCCGACATATAAGTCGCTGCTATGCAGACTACAACATGACCTATACTCGCTTGCTCCCTTTATTTGAAACCTCGCCTGTGGCAGGAAAAGGCCCTGACCGCTTCTATGCACGGCTAGATGCTCTCGTCCTCCCCTCAAAAGAAAGGGGTTTTATGCCATTTTTTCACCTTGTATTTATACAAGAATACAAGGTGAAAAAATAAATTGTATAAAAAAACCTGAGACCGATTTCAAATCAGTCCCAGGTTTTTTCATTAAATACTTTTTACAAGTTCTACTACTTCTTCAGCAGTTGACATGTTTAAAGCTTTTTGTGCTAATTCTTCCATTTGCACTTTTGAAAGTTTGCGAATTTGTGTTCTCGCTGGAAGAATAGATGTTGCACTCATACTAAACTCATCTAATCCTAATCCAACTAACAATGGAATTGCTAGAGCATCTCCTGCCATCTCACCGCACATACCAGCCCATTTTCCTTCTTTATGAGCTGCATCAATAACCATTTTTACAAGGCGTAAAATCGCTGGATTATATGGTTGATATAGGTATGATACGCGTTCATTCATACGATCCGCTGCCATTGTGTATTGAATTAAGTCGTTCGTTCCAATAGAGAAGAAATCTACTTCTTTTGCAAATTGGTCAGCCAATACCGCTGAAGCAGGAATTTCAACCATCATACCTACTTCAATAGCGTCTGAAACAGCTGCATTAGCTTGTACAAGTTTCTCTTTCTCTTCTAATAAAACTGCTTTTGCTTGACGGAATTCATCAAGAGTTGCAATCATCGGGAACATAATTTTTAAGTTGCCGTATACACTTGCACGAAGCAAAGCACGCAGTTGTGTACGGAAGATATCCTGTTCTTCTAAGCATAAACGAATTGCACGGTAGCCTAAGAACGGGTTCATTTCTTTTGGTAAATGTAAGTATGGAAGTTCTTTATCGCCACCAATGTCAAGTGTACGAACAACAACTGGCTGACCTTCTCCTACACCCTCAAGAACAGATTTGTATGCTTCAAATTGTTCTTCTTCTGTTGGAAGATTGTCACGGCCCATGTATAAGAATTCTGTACGATATAAGCCAACGCCTTCACCGCCGTTATCAATAATACCTTTTACATCTTTCGGTGTACCGATGTTTGCTACAAGCTCAACATGTTGATTATCAGCTGTAACTGTTGCTTCATTCTTTAATTTTGCCCATTCTGCTTTTTGTTCTTCAAATTGTGCTTTCTTTTCTTCATAAGCACGAAGTGTTTCTTCAGATGGGTTTACAATTACTTCTCCGTCTAAACCGTCGATAATTACGATATCGCCGTTTTGGATTTGTTCCATAACAACTTTTGTACCAACAACAGCTGGTATTTCCATAGAGCGAGCCATAATTGCAGAGTGAGATGTACGTCCACCAATATCAGTTGTAAAACCTTTTGCATATTCACGGTTTAACTGCGCTGTATCAGATGGTGTTAAATCTTCTGCAATAATGATTACTTCTTCAGAAATTGTGCTAGGGTTTGAGAAGTTAATTCCAAGTAGATGTGCAATAACACGCTTTGTCACATCACGAATATCCGCTGCACGTTCTTTCATATATTCGTTATCCATGCTCTCAAACATAGTAATGAACATTGACGCAACTTCATCCATCGCAAATTCAGCGTTTACTTTCTCGTTTTTCACTTTATCTTTCACTGGATTTACTAGTTCTGGATCATTTAATACTAGTAAATGTGCTTCAAAGATAGCAGCTTTATCAGCACCAAGCTCAGCAAAAGCATGATTTTTAATTGCTTCTAATTCAGATTTTGATTTCTCAAGCGCAGCTTCTAAGCGTGCGATTTCCGCAGCTTCATCCGAAATCATTTTCTTTACAAGGTTAAATTCAGGATTTTCTAAACGGAATGCCTTTGCAATGGCAATACCACTTGATGCAGCAATCCCTTTAATGTTAAGAGTCATTATTCTCCTAATCCTTCGTTTTTCATAGTTTCTTCGATAGCTGCTACTGCTTGAGCTGCATCATCACCATTTGCAGTAATCTTGATTTCTGCGCCTTGTTGAATACCTAAAGACATAACACCCATAATTGATTTTAAGTTTACAGTTTTGCCATTATACTCTAAGTTAATATCTGCACCAAATTTGCTTGCAGTGTTTACAAGTAAAGTTGCTGGACGAGCATGAATTCCAGAGTCACTAGTTACTTTAAAGATTTTTTCCATAATGATCTATCTCCTTTAAACTACAGTATATTTGAAGTTGTCTAGATGTGAGTATAACATCATCTATATTGTATATAATGGGCAATGCTCGGTCAACCACATCGCCCATTATAATTATAAACATTTTGCGTCTAAATCTTAATGAATGTCAATAACGTTTGTTTCACCTTTCTTGACATTACCTTGCTTTTTGATTTCAACTTTTTGTCCTTCTTGTAAGTTTGTGAAAACAATTGGCGTAATAATAGAAGGTGCATTTTCTTTTACAAACGCTATATCTACTTTTAATAACGGCTGGCCTTGTGTTACTTTGTCTCCTTGAGAAACTAACGCTTCAAAGCCTTCTCCATTTAATTTTACTGTATCAATACCGAAGTGAATTAAAATTTCTTTTCCGCCTTCTGATTGAATACCGATTGCATGTTTTGTTGGGAATACGTTCACAATTTCACCATTTACAGGAGATACTACTGTTCCTTCTGTTGGTTCGATCGCAAAACCATCCCCCATCATTTTTCCAGAAAACACTTGGTCTGGCACTTCAGTAATTGGTAAGATTTTACCTTCAATTGGAATCGTAATTACTTCATTTGCATCTTTTTGTACAGGTGCTTCTACTTTCGCAGGTGCTTCTTTTTTAACATGCACTGCACGACCTGCCATAATATCTTGAATTTGTGATTTTAATGTATCAGATTTTGGGCCGAAGATAGCTTGAATATTGTTACCAACTTCAAGAACACCTGCTGCTCCAAGCTCTTTTAAACGATCTTTGTTTACATCCTTTTGTTCCTTTACTTGCACACGTAAACGAGTAATACAAGCATCTAAAGAAGCGATGTTTTCTTTTCCGCCAAGTGCTACTAAAATCTCACCTGGAAGTTCGCCTGCTTCTACAGTTCCTGCTACATCAGTATCTGATACTACATCACGACCTGGTGTTTTTAAATCCCATTTGCGAATTGCAAAGCGGAATCCGAAGTAGTAAATCACTGCTAGTACTAGACCAACAATAATTACCCACCACCATGCTGTACGGTTTGGTAATACACCGAATAAGATAAAGTCAATTAAACCACCAGAGAATGTCATCCCGATTTTAACGTTTAAAATTTGCATAGTCATAAATGATAAACCAGCAAATACTGCATGTATTCCAAATAATACAGGTGCTACGAATAAGAATGAGAACTCAATCGGTTCTGTAATACCAGTTAAGAAAGATGTTAACGCAGCAGAAGCTAAAATACCAGCTGCTATTTTTTTATTTTCTGGACGTGCTTCATGATACATCGCTAACGCTGCTGCTGGAAGACCGAACATCATGAACGGGAATTTACCAGTTGTAAATGTACCAGCTGTTAACTCCACACCATCTTTTAATTGTGCCATGAAAATCTTTTGGTCACCGTGAATAACGTCACCTGCTGCATTTGTATATTGACCAAACTCAAACCAGAATGGCGCATAGAAAATATGATGTAATCCAAATGGAATTAAAGAACGCTCAATTAAACCGAATATAAATGCTGCTAGTGTTTTATTTGTATCAATCATGTGATGCGAGAATGAATTCAAACCGCCTTGAATTGTCGGCCAAATAAAGCACATTAAAATCCCTAAAATTAAAGAGAATGTTGCTGTTGCAATTGGTACGAAACGTTTACCAGCAAAGAATCCTAAGTATGATGGTAATTCAATATTAAAGTACTTATTATAACAATATGCTGCTAATATCCCTACGAGAATACCACCAAACACTCCCGTTTGAAGTGTTGGAATGCCTAATACACTTGCATAAGATGGATCTGCAAAACCAGTTTTAATTGGATCTCCAGCTTTGCTTGTTACTTGAACTAACTTGTCTACTCCTAAGAACACGCTCATCGTTTTGTTCATAATCAAATATCCAACGAATGCTGCTAACCCAGCTACTCCGTCTCCATTTGCTAACCCGATGGCAACCCCTACTGCGAATAATAGTGCAAGGTTTGCGAAAATAATGTCACCGGATTGTTCCATAATTTTTGCAACTAGAACAAACCAATCTGCTTTTAACGCAGGGATATGATTTGTTAATTGCGGGTTTTGGAATGCATTACCAAATCCAAGCAAAATCCCTGCAGCCGGTAAAATGGCAACTGGTAACATAAGCGCTTTACCGACTTTTTGAAGAACACCAAAGATCTTCTTAAACATAAATATCCTTCCTCTCTTATATAATTGGTACTTTCGACAAACGCCAAAAGGCATGAGGAAAAAAAGATAGAACGATAGCTATACAAAGGGTAGTATGTCCCTTTCTTTAGCTTACATTCCTAACTTTTCTCCACTCATGCCTGATCGAATCAGTAACACGTGTCAAAAATAGGTATACGTAATAAGTTCACAAATTAAAGCAAACGTTTTCTTTGTGTACTGTTATTCATTTGTCGAATTTAGTAGAACTTTGTACTATTGATTATACATAACAATTGTAAGCGATTCAATAACTTTTTTTAACGTTTACATTTTCGACAAAATTTAAACTTGTTCAACCTTCATTAATCGCTGTAAGTGCATCGTTAAATAAATCGTTTCTGCATCATACACAGGCAGTTGCAATTGTTTTTGCATAACTTTTACAAGTTTCCAAGCCAAATTATAACACTCTGGAAATTCAGCTTTTAAAAGATCTGCAAAATTTTGTGATTCTTCCACTTTTTCACCATTCTTTACCCGTTCAATTGCATATTGCAGATGACGAACAAGACGTAAATAATGAATGCTCTCTTTGTCTAACTCGATTTGTAAGTTTGTTTCAATTAAAGAAATAAGGTGGGCAATTAATTTAGAATTTTGATTAACAGAAGATAATTCAGAGTTTGTAACAGAGCTATAAATATGCAGGGCAATAAATCCAATCTCTCCTTCAGGAAGATGAATATTTAAGCGGGAATTAATTAATTCTACAACTTCTTCTGCAATTTTATATTCTTTTGGATACAACACTTTTGTTTCCACTAAAAATGGATTATCAACTGTAAACCCTTGCTTTAACCGCTTTATTGCAAAAGCAATATGATCCGTTAAAGCAATATGAATATGCTCATTTAACGGTGTTTCTACTCGATCTTGAATATAAAACATAAGATCGTTCATTAATTCAATCAACTTCTCACTCACATGCGGAACAAGAAGTTTATATTGTTCGCGCTCACGTTCATTTGTTAACACAAACATTTTCTCAATTTGTTCTGTTTGTAACATCTCATTTACTTTTTTCCCAAACCCAATTCCTTTTCCAATGACAACTACTTCTTCATGTTCTGGATGAGCAGCAATAATAACATTATTATTTAAAACTTTTTTAATTTCGAGACAATTATCCATACAACACCACCCCCGCGCGTAAAACGTCTACTTTCATGTTACAGAACAATCTTATTTTTCGTCAATGTCAAACATCTGCCATTTTAGAAATGTCATTTTTTAGACATGAATGTACGAGATGCGTATAATGTAAGGACATACGTCTAATCGAAAGGAGAAATAGTATGATTAAAATGTTTATAAGCGATATTGATGGCACAATGATGCAACATGGAGGTGTAATCGATACCCAAGATGTACATGCACTGCGTAGCCTTGCTGACCAAAATATAATTCTTTGTTTCGCATCTGGAAGACTTGATAATGAGATTGCCGATTTAATGAATAAAGTTGATATTAACTTTCATCGAATTAGTGTGAATGGAGTATTTGTATATACACACGAAAATAAACAACTACTATCTGCAGCATTTGATTCTACTATTTTACCCGAACTGTTGTCTATAACAAACAAAGAACCATTCTTTCGTTATGTAAGTGATGAACATAATTATTACATTGAGGAAAAAACACCATTTATTCATGAACTCGAAAAGCAGGTGAAAATGACTTCCGTTGAAGAACCAAACTTGCTCGAAAAAATTGATACAACAATTTTCCCAAATAAAATTTCAGTCGGTGGTACAAAAGAAGATTTAATTATTCTTCAAAAACAAATTGAGGGACATTTCAAAGGAAAAGTAAGTACTTTTATTTCTGCCGAGCAATGTTTAGATGTAATGCCCCCAAACATTAGCAAAGGTTCCGCTATTTCTGTTTTATTAAATGAATTTAACATTCAACCTAATGAAATAGCTTGTATTGGTGATTCTTATAATGATATTCCTATGTTTGCTTTAACACATCATAGCTTTGCAATGGCTGGTGCAGACGGTGAAGTTAGGCAGCATGCATCACATATTGTTCCTTCTGTCAAAGATGCGATTGAATATGTTCTTCGTTATAATGAAGAACATAAAAATACGACTCCCTCCTTATAAGGATGAGTCGTATTTTTATTTCACTACTTTTACTTATTGCGTGAAATATTCGTAATAAATTTATAACGATCTCCTCTGTAAATACATTTCACATATTCCAGGGGCAAATCATCCTCTGCATATGACCATTGTCTCATTACAAGCACTGGCGCTTTCTTCGGTATATGAAGATGCTCTGCCTCTTCGTCTGTTGCAATAGACGCTTCAATAGATTGTGTAGCACGAACTAGCTTAAAACCTAGTCTTTTTTCTAAGTACTCATACAATGATTGCTGCAAAATTTCTTCATTAATATCTTTCACAAGAGATGGTGACAAATACGTTGTCTCAAACGCAATTGGCTCTTCATCAGCTAAGCGGATACGCCTTACTTCGTATACCGATTCTCCCTCTTGAATTCTAAGCCTATCTGCTATTTTAGCAGTAACCGGAACAAGGCGAAAGCTTAATAACGCACTACTCGGTTTCATTCCACGAGAGAGCATATCCTCTGTAAAGCCTGTCAAACCTTGCAACTTTTGTACAACTTTCGGAAGTTGTACAAAAGTGCCAATTCCACGCTTTCGATATAAATAACCTTGTTCAACTAAGTTATTAATCGCCTGTCTGATTGTCATTCGACTTACTTCAAACTTATCACATAATTCATTTTCAGATGGAATTTTATCTCCCGGCTTCCATTCACCGTATTCAATTAGTTGCTTCACCCACTCTTGAATCTGATAATAGATCGGAAATGGTGAATACTTGTCGATGTTCATCAGCAATCGCCTCACTGCATAAAGATAGAGCTTCTTGATCTGTGATTACGGTTACATTCGGATGACGTTGTAAAACTGTAGCCGGACACCCTTCGCTTACTTCCCCTTGCAACATTTCCTTCATTGCTTCTGCTTTTTTCAATCCAGAAGCGACAAGTAAAATTTGCTTCGCTTTCATAATGCTACCAATTCCCATTGTAATAGCATGTGTTGGCACGTCTTTTTCTTTTTCGAAGAAACGACGGTTTGCTTGACGGGTAGATTCTGTTAACTTCACAATATTAGTTACAGAATCAAAAGATGTTCCCGGCTCATTAAATCCGATGTGACCGTTTTCACCGATTCCAAGAATTTGTAAATCAACTGGATTGGCATCAATAATACGTTCATAACGCTTACATTCTTCTTGTAGATCGCCTGCCATTCCATTTGGTACATAAGTTTCTTTAAACGGAAGATGATTAAACAACTGTTCTTGCATAAAATAATGATAGCTGTTCTTGTCTTCATATGGTAAATTTACGTACTCATCTAAGTTTACAGTGGTTACACGGCTTGTATCAAGTTTATTTTTTCTCATTAATGCATAAACTCCTAATGGAGAGCTTCCTGTAGCCATTCCTAACACTGGGTTTTCTTTTGATTTTACAATTTTTTCAATTACTTTATAACCTGCTTCTGCTAATTCTTCTGGCGTTTTCACAACAACGATATTCATTTATTCCCCCTCTTTCATATGAATTCCTAATCGAACTGTATCTTGTACGTATAAATCCTCAGACATAATAACAAAATCCGCATCTTTTCCGGTTTCTAAAGCCCCCTTATTTACTAAACCAAATTCCTCGGCTTGGTTAACTGATGTCATAAGAACAGCTTCTTCAATGGAGCATCCAGTAAACGCTATTACGCCACGCAATGCTTCATCCATTTTCAAAATACTACCTGCTAATGTGCCATCTTCTAATCGTGCACTACCACCTTTTACGATAACTGGTTGTCCGCCAAGTTCATATAATCCATCTGCTAAACCTTTTGCACGCATCGCATCTGTAATGACGCTCATTTTTTGCGGGCCTTTTAATTTATAGGCTAATTTCACCATATCCGGATGAATGTGAATGCCATCTGTAATCACTTCGACCATTACATCTGGATTTAACAACACATGACCAACTGCACCTGGTTCACGGTGATGCAAACCACGCATTTGATTGTAAAGATGTGTTGCATGTGTAATGTTTCTACCAGTTAATTGTTCATTCGTTGCATCTGTATGTCCCATCGTACCGATAACACCTGTTTCTGCAAGATATTGTTCAAACTCACGCGCACCTTCTTCTTCAGGAGCATATGTTACGAGTTTAATTAAATTTCCACTTACTTTTTGCCATTGTTTAAATTGCTCAATATTTGCAGGGACAATGTATTCCAGCGGTTGTGCACCTGCACGTTTTTTTGAAACGTATGGGCCTTCTAAATGAATATATTCGAAATGTGCACCTTTTTCCTTTGCTTCTTTTGCAGCATTCAACGCCGCTTCAATTGCTTCAGGAGACTGTGTCATTGTTGTTGGAAAGAAAGTTGTAACCCCTTCTTGTAACATCTGTTTACCAAGAGTTACTAATCCGTCGCTATTTGCATCCATTGCATCAATATCGTATCCACCGTGAATATGAACATCAATCATGCCTGGAATGACTATATTCCCTTTTATATCATGAATCGTTTCATTTTCTTGCGGTACATACTGAGCCATCAATCCCAGATCTTGAATTTGATCAGTGTAACGAATAAAACCTCTTTCTAAAACTTCACGACCTGTATAAATTTTGGCATTGATGACAACCTGCGTTTTCATTTTCATCGATCCTTTCTCGTGTAATCCCCACTTGTATTATTACTCATTTATCTACCCCAATCATAATATACACACGAGTAGTTGTCTATACATTTAAAGTGAATTTATACTATAAGAAAAAGATAATTTATTTTCCCTACTATAATTATAATATATAGAATTGTTTATTCAAAAGACCAAATTTACAATAGATGAAGAAGTCGATAATTACATTATTTATTTTTATAACTAAATTCAAATTGCAGAACTATTTTAACAACATATACCGTCTGTTGAAGGTGCTTTGTAAAAAGACTTTTAACAGACGGTATAAACAAAGCAAGCAACTACACTCGTAAAACTACATTATATAATACATAAACACGTTTTATTAAATGGATATCAAGAAAAACTGTAGAACGTCACTGCATTATACTTATATTACTTTAACAGCGGTAAAGGTAGCTTATGCTGAATAGTAATGTTCTCACCATCTGTTTCAATTTCAACATCACTTTTTATAGTAGTATGTACAGTGACACCATGCCGATTTAAACGTTTCATCACACTTCGATGAGGATGACCGTACGGATTTTTTTTGTCATATGAAATAATAGCAAATTGCGGCGCAACAGCCGTTATAAACTGTTCACTCGTTGATGTATATGAACCGTGATGGCCAACTTTTAATACATCTGCATGTACATCATATTTCTTTATAATTTCTTCCTCTGTGTGTGTATCAGCATCCCCCATAAATAAAAAATCAGCCTTACCATAACGAATTTTCAATACAATAGATGACTCATTATTTTCTCGTTTTGATTTACCATCATTTAATACTTGAATAGCAATATGAGGATCCAGGGGAATATATTGTCCTTCTTTTACACGTAAAAATGGAACTCCTCTTTTTTTAATGCTTCTTATATACGTATGATATGTAAACGAACTATATAATTTCCCGCTATCTAGCACAAGCGCAACCGGCATTTGTTCAATAATTGGAATTAACCCTCCGATATGATCCATGTCAGGATGTGTACCGATGACAACATCTAGACGTTTAATTCCTTTTCTCATTAATTTATCAATAATAGGTTCCCCAGCTTCATACGGTCCACCATCAATTAAAATTGTTTTCCCGTTCGGTAAAGAAATAATTGTTGCGTCTCCTTGTCCAACTCTTAAAAAACTTACCGTCATCTTACCTAAATGCGTACGCTGACTTGAAAAGGAGGAAGCCGTATGTATAGAAGCATACTGACGCGTAGGGGATGCACTATTTAAAGTTATACATAATATTGCTGCAAATAGAAAAAGAGCGATACGCACATCTTTCATACACCTTCTCCTTTTTCTATTTAGTATGACGCAGCTTGGATTTCATATACAAAAAAAGCTTGGCAAAATGCCAAGCTTCACTTCGAAATTTCTTGTAAAGAACCAAAGAATAAATCCGCTTCATTCATTCCTTCTCCGTCTTCTGATAGAGAAGGTAGTTCATCTAATGTTTGTAATGCAAATGTATCTAAAAATTCTTTTGTTGTGCCGTATAAAATGGGACGTCCCGGCCCTTCTGCACGTCCTACTTCTTTAATTAATAAATGAGATACAAGCGTTTGCAGGGCTCGATCTGTTTTCACACCGCGAATCTCTTCAATTTCTGTTCTTGTAATTGGCTGGCGATAGGCGATAATCGCTAATGTTTCTAACGCTGCTTGCGATAAAGATGCAGCTGTTGGTGCATCCATCAATTTTTGATAATACGGGGCGTGCTCTTTTTTCGTTGTAAAACGATATACTTTTGCAAATTGAACAATTTGCAAACCTCGGTTCAATTGTTCATATTCTTCCTGCAGTTCTTCTACAAGCTTTATTATCTCTTTCACTTCTACCTCTAATACTTTTGCAATTTGTTCTGGGTAGATTCCTTCATCTCCTGCTACAAATAGCAGTCCCTCTATAACTGCCTTTTGTTCTTGTCTATCCAACGCTAAAAGCTCCTTTCTCACATTCTTTATCTCCATATACGTCATAAAGACCGAACATCAATATATTGCGTTCGGTCAAAGATTACAGCTATTGTTTCTTTAAAAAGATTTCATCAAAATTATGCTCTTGCTCAATAACAATTTTCTGATGTTTCATGAGTTCCAAAATTGCTAAAAATGTAACAACGACCATATCTCGATTATCATCTACAAATAAATCATAGAAACTTTGGCGACCGCCTGCAAGGTCCAATTGCTTTAAAACAGCTTCCATTCTTTGTTCAATGGGGATTTCCTCCCTAGTAACTGTAGCCGTTACTGGGCGCTGTATTTTCTTTCGACGCATGAGCTTTTGAAACGCTGCTAACATATCATATAACGTAACGTCAATCGGCAGCTTTTCATCCTCTTCTTTTTGAAACATCATATAATCAAGAGGTGGCCGTGTATATAACTGCGCTCGTTCTTGTTCTTTCTCTTTTAATTGAGTAGCAACTTGCTTGTATTTCTTATACTCAATTAAGCGCTCCATTAATTCTTGTCGAGGATCTTCGATAAACTCTTCACTGCTATCCTCTACATCCTCTTCATACTTCGGAAGCAACATTTTGCTTTTAATTTGTAATAGCGTCGCAGCCATAACTAAATATTCACTTGCAACATCAAGCTGTAATTCCTTCATCGCATGGATATATGATAAATATTGTTCTGTAATTTCCGCTACAGGAATGTTATATATATCAATTTCATAACGATTAATTAAATGTAATAATAAATCTAAAGGGCCTTCAAATGCCTCAACTTTAAAATTATATTGCACAAATCATCCCACCACATTTTTTCTGTAACATCCTAAGTATAGTGCATACTCATACACTATCCAACCTTTTTCAAAAAATTAATTAAAAATAGACGTATACCTAGGCCACAATGCCCATCCCCTTCATATGATAACAGTGTAATGAGTACATTGTAGGAGGTTACAAACTATGGGACAGCATATTTCTGGAGGTTTCCACGGCGGATTTGCTCTACTAGTTGTGTTGTTTATTTTATTAATTATTGTCGGCGCAGCTTGTTTCTGCTAACTGACATAAAGCGACTAGAGCACTCTCTAGTCGCTTTATATTTATGCTACACTATATACAACGCTGCTTAGAATAGGAGTGAAAAGCATGTATCACGGAGCATACATACAGTTTTTAATTCATTTTCATAGTGATTATGATTACTTTGAATGTCACGAAGTTTTAGAAGAACATTGGAAGGCAAAACCACGCGGAGAGCGAGAACAGCATTGGGTTGGACTTATCCAAATTGCCGTCGCTTTATATCACCATAGACGCTGTAATTGGAAAGGCGCCCAGAAAATGATGAAAAGTGCGCTATTCATTTTACAAAATGAAAAACAGCATATAGAGGCATTAGGTTTAAACTATTCAAAACTACTATTGCTTCTTGACGAGCGCTTGCACATCATACAAAATCATGAATCTTATACAACATTATTTCTCCCGTTTGCTGATTCGAATTTAGAAAACATATGTATACAATTATGCAAAACGAAAGGATTTCCTTGGAAAGACACTTCTTTCACACCAAGCGAGGACATTATTCATAAACACTCCCGTCGCAATCGTGAAGATGTGATCGCCGAACGAAATATGCAATTAAAAAAGAAAAAGCAGGGATAATGTTATCTCTGCTTTTATTAATACACGTTCTGTTCAATTTCTTTACATTTCTCACAAAAACTAGATGTTTGGTCATTTCCGCATACCGTAATATCCGGCATCATAATTTGTAATTCTTGCACCATTTTTGTTCCAATTCCAGCATGACGATGTGAAGGATTCACACTAATATGCTGTATTTCTAATACATCCTCTGCTTGTTTTACCGTCCCGATAATCCCAACAATCGCTTCATCTTCTTTCCATAAGTAAAGCTGCCAATTATCAATTTGTTCATAATCCTTCATCGTCGCTTGCAATCGCTTTATATCTTTTTCCATTGGCATAAAAGAAAGAAGTCCCATTGCAATTTTTTCATAACTTTTTTTAAAACGAATTAACATGAAATTTATCCCTTCTTACAAAAGTTACAAATCATATCCCCTTAATCAGCATGTTCATATCATGTCTATTTTACAACATTTCTAACCTACTGAGAAGGCTTGCCTAAAACAACTTTATTATCATACAAAGACGGGCAGAGGAAGTCAAATGTTGATATTCTGTTTATATTATGCTAATAACATTGTATGATTCGTACCCATATAAATAAAAAAACCCTCTTTCTTTTTAAGGGGACGAGAGCGTCTGGCCATGCATAGAAGCAGTCCGGGCCTTTTCCCTGCCACGGGCAATATTTAAAACAAAGGAAGAAAGCAAGTGCAAATCACACTTCCGCATTGTAGCAACTTATATGTTAAAAAATTTAAATGACACAAATAATACGCAATTTCCCATATACGTACCTTTTACTAGTCTTACCTTACAAATTCTTTTAAAATAAAAAAGAGAGAGCACTTTGCCCCCTCTTTACATTTTACTCTTCCCAAACTTTAACTTCTTTCATAACATCGCCTTGACGCATATTTAATACTGTTTCGATGCCGCTTGTTGCTTTTCCGAATACAGTATGAACGCCATCTAAATGCGGTTGTGGTTCATGTACAACAAAGAACTGGCTTCCTCCAGTATTTCTTCCAGCGTGCGCCATAGAAAGTGCACCTACTGTATGCTTGTGAGGGTTACCATCTGTTTCACATGGGATTGAATAGCCTGGTCCACCAGTCCCATTTCCAATAGGGCAGCCCCCTTGAGATACGAAACCAGGAATAACGCGGTGGAATGTTAATTCATCATAAAATCCTTCATTAGCTAATTTTCTAAAGTTTTCTACCGTTTTTGGTGCTTCTTCTGCGAAAAATTCTAATTCGATTTTTTCACCGTTTTCCATTAATATGTATCCTAAAGTTTTCATGTATAACAAGCTCCTTTCAACAATCTCAGCCTTATATTACCACAATCACTGTAATAAACAAAAATATTATTGTGAAAACCTTTATAAAATCCGACAATCCTACTGTTTCTTTCACAAATCATTCTTAAGACGGATGACAAATACAAAAAATATACTATAATTACTTTGTTGCCCGAAAATTTCAGAAAGAGAAAGGGAGCGATTTTTCGTGAAAACGAAATTGTTAGCACTGCTATTAGCTGTAATGGTCTTTTTGATTCCAACAGCTTCATATGCAGACATTATTGAGGGAGAGTCTATTGTTACATTAGGAGAAAATTTATCAGAACAACAAAAACAACAGCTTCTCCAAGAAATGAAAGCGCCAAAAGATGCGCAAATTATTACGGTATCAAATGCGGAAGAACATAAATATTTAGATGGGGTTGTACCAAACGCTCAAATCGGCACGAAAGCAATTTCTTCTTCTATGATTACGTATACAAAAAAAGGATCTGGTCTTGTTGTACAAGCGCATAATATCAATTGGGTAACAGATGCAATGTATACAAACGCATTAATTACAGCAGGTGTAAAAGATGCGAACATTTACATTACAGCACCATTTAAAGTATCAGGAACTGCCGCTTTAACAGGCTTAATGAAAGCTTACGAGACAGCATCGAAAAAAGAAATTCCAGAAGAAGTTAAAAAAGTAGCTAATGAAGAAATGGTTCAAACAGCAAAACTTGGTGACCAAATCGGAAATGACAAAGCTGTACAACTTGTTGCAAAAGTTAAAGAAGAGATTGCAAAAGAACAACCAAAAACAAAAGAAGATTTACGCTCACTCATTAAAAAGATTGCAGATCAGCTTGGAATTACATTAACTGATGAACAACTTGATAATTTAGTAGCACTCTTTGACAAAATGAAAAACTTAAATATTGATTGGAATCAAGTTAGTAACCAATTAAATAAAGCAAAAGAACACGTTTCAGCGTTTCTAGGTTCTGAAGAAGGTCAAGGCTTTTTAGATAAGGTAAAAGGCGTATTCTCTAGTTTTATTGATTTTATTAAATCACTATTTAAGTAATAAAAAGCTCGTTTATAACGAGCTTTTTTCTTATGCTAACAATGGTAGTTTCATAATCGCTTCTTTTACTGAACGAACAACATGACTCGCTTTTTCTTTCACATATGGATGAGCGTGATGCAGTGTAAAAGAATGCGGCGTCACAGAAAACATGGAAACATCATTAAAAGAATCTCCAATACACGCTACTTCATGCGCTTCAACTTGTAAATGTTCCATTAGAAGCTGCAGTGCACTTCCCTTACTAATCCCTATTGGCATAATATCCACGTATCTTTTCCCTGAAATTACGACTTCTGCCTCGCCTTGAAACTCGTTTCGCAACTCTTGATCTAACATTGTAATTTTTTCTTCTTCCCCATAAACAAATAATTTTGCCGGATGAATAGTTTGTCCGAACTCTTCCTCTAACGCCTCTATTTCTGTGATTTTCCCTTGAATATATTCTTCAAACATACGATGATGTTCATTTTTCTTTTTTGTATATCGATGCTCTTTTGCACATACAATATCCGCCAACTTTTTTTCATGTATATATCTATATATTTCCCGGGCAACCTCTCCATCAAAAGTTGATTCGTTTAACATTTCTCCTTCTTTCGTAAATAAAACGGCGCCATTTAATCCTGTTGTATAATAAGGGAAAGCGAATTGTTTCACAACAGCGTGAATGCGGTGGGTAAAACGACCAGAAGCAAAACAAATATTTGTACCTTTCTCTGCTAACCAGCATAATGCTTTTTCATCGTCATGATGAATCCGATTCATGTTATAAACGAGTGTGTCATCTAAATCGCTAACAAATAACTTAATCATGTAATCTCCCCTTCCATACATCATATGTACTTCTAGTGTACAAAAGAAATGTTATGTTTTTGTTAAAACCAGATAAATTTATAACAAAAATGAGCAGAATTTATTCTTCTGCTCATTTTTGCCTCTTTATATTTTGAGGATGGACGATGCTAGGACGTACCTTTAAACTAGAAATAGATGGGCGAATTAAAATTTTCACCAATGCTCCCCAATCAAATGGAAGAAACGGCCAAAGGTATGGCGTTTGTAAACTTCTAATAGATGCTAAAAATAAAATTAACAATGTCATTCCGACAACAAATCCTATTTCCTGAAATAAAGCAGTACATACAATAAGGAATAATTTCCCTATTTTATTCCCTAATCCCAATTCATAACTTGGCGTTGCATATGATCCAATCATAGAAATGGCAGTATATAAAATAACTTCCGGTACAAATAGACCGACATTGATTGCGATTTGACCAATTAATATAGCTGAAATTAACCCAGCTGCTGATGACAGCGGCGTTGGTGTATGGATTGATGCCATCCTCAGAAATTCCAGCCCTACTTCCGCTAAAATAATCTGCAAAGCAATTGGTATATTAGTCACTTTATTCGGTCCAATAAACGCTAACTTTTCTGGTAATAAAGCAGGATCCATTACAAATGCAAGCCAAAGCGGCAATAAGAACAGAGAAAATACAACTCCTAGAAAACGAACCCAGCGTAAAAATGTTCCAACGGCAGGATTTTGCCGAAACTCCTCTGCATGCTGTACATGATGAAAATATGTTGTCGGTGTAATAATTGCACTAGGAGAAGTATCTGTCAAAAGTAAAACGTGTCCTTCTAACAAATGATTCGCAGCGACGTCCGGTCTTTCTGTATAACGAATAAGCGGAAAAGGGTTGTAGCCTTGTTTCACAAGAAACTCCTCAATTGTTTTATCGGCCATTGTTACACCGTCGATTTGAATATTTTCTATCTCTTGCTTTATTATTTTCACCAAATCAGGATTCGCAATATCTTGTATATATGCAACGCAAAGATCTGTGTGTGACCGCTCTCCCACCCGGATAATTTCGTGTCGCAAACGAGGATCACGAATACGTCTCCGAATAAGAGCTGTGTTTACAATAATATTTTCAACAAATCCATCGCGCGCACCTCTAACAACTTTCTCTGTATCCGGCTCTGTCGGAGTTCGTCCTGGATAGCTGCGAACATCGATTACAAATGCTTCTGTCTCTCCCTCAACAAAAATAACGATTAAACCTGATAAAACTTGCAATATAACATCATCCATCGTCTTTACTTTACTTACTTGCTGATGAATAAGACGATTTTCTAACAACTTTACCATACCTTCTCCATACCTTTGTATTTCATTCGTATCAATAGCCTCTTCGAGAATGTGTATGATATAGTTCGTATCACATAAACCATTCACAAACAAAACACCAATTTCTTTATCTAAAATATGAAATTTACGAATTCCCACATCAAAGGTAACGCCAAGTCCAACTGTTTGCTTCAAATAATTTTCATTGTCACTTAAAAATGAAGAAATTGGTATACTAGTCTTTTTTGTGTTGGTCATAAAACCCACTCCTTTCTAAAATTAATTGAATTGCTTTTTTTGTAATTGGCGACCCACGTTTCCAGTCATCATTGCCGTACATTTTCCCAATATCACCGATTCCAACAATAATCGGAACATGTAATTGATCTAAACAGTAAACGGTATCACCGTTTATTCTTCCTATTTCAATATCCGCCAATCCAAATTTATCAACGCCATATTCAGTTAATCGCCCTTCTCGATCGACACTTAGATCAACACGTGTCCATTCCCAATGATGCGTATTAGAAGCAACAGCTAACACGCCAAGCACATCGATTTGTTTATTCGTTGCCACATATTTTAATGCTTTTTCTCCTGATCCTTCCCCAATATATCCACTATCATCAAACATAACAAAAACCGGGTCATGTGGTGTTTGCATGATAAGCTCAACAATCTTTCTCCCCGTTAATTTCGTTGGATTACTTTGCGTGGCCGAAATGCATCGTCCACCAAATTCTTTTGCCAGTAACTCGATTGTTCGCTGTGCATATTCATCTCCGTCTGTCACCAAAATAACCCTTCTTCTCATCTTATTTATCCTTTCGGTTTAAAAATAAGTGCTGCTAAAAATGCAAACAAAATCGCTGCTGAAATTCCAACAGATGTTAACTTAAACATTCCCATTCCAATCCCAAGATAACCATGCTTTTCTGCTGCTTCCATCGCACCATGCAATAAAGAATGACCAAAACTTGAAATCGGAACAGTCGCTCCCGCTCCTGCAAACTGAATCAGTTTGTCATAAATGCCAAAACCATCTAAAATAGCACCAACTACTACGAAGATCGCCATAACATGTGCAGGTGTTAATTTCGCAAAATCTAACAGGAGTTGTCCGACAACACAAATCGCTCCCCCAACTAAAAATGCATATATAAATTCCACATATTACACCCCTTTTATTCTTTCAAATACGATACCGTGTGCAATCGTTGGAATCGATTCTTTTTGTTGAATCATAATCGGATTTAACAAAGCACCTGTTGCCACGACAAAAATCCGCCCCAAATTCCCCTTGTTCATTTCTTTCATTAAATGTCCATATGTTACAACTGCGGAACAAGCACAGCCACTTCCTCCCGCAAATACTTGCTGGTCATCCCTATAAATCATTAAACCGCAATCATTATAAACATTCCCTAAATCATAGCCTTCATCTAACAAAAGTTGCCGCGCAATTGGTGTTCCAACTCCCGATAAATCACCTGTCACAATCAAATCGTAATCTACAGCACTTCTGTTTAAATCTTCAAAATGCTGCCTAATTGTATGGGCTGCAGCGGGGGCCATTGCAGCTCCCATATCAAACGGATCTGTTATACCTAAATCTTGAACTTTTCCAATAGTTGCTGATGTGACTTTAATTGCACTTCTTTCCCGACTAATTAAAGCTGTACCAGCTCCTGTAACAGTATATGTCGCTGTAGTTGGCTTTTGCCCTCCATACTCTGTTGGATAACGAAATTGCCTTTCAGCAGTGGCATTATGACTACTGACTGTTGCTAACACGCGATTTGCAAATCCACCATCAATAAATGCTGCGCCAACAGCTAGCGTCTCCATCGAAGTCGAACACGCTCCAAACATGCCTAAAAATGGAATCGAAAGCTCTCTAGCAACGTAATTTGCCGTAACTGTTTGATTTAATAAATCTCCAGCTAAAAAAAAATCAATATCAGATGCTTGCATCTTTTCTTTTCGCAATGCTTGTTGAATCGACTCTCTCATTAACCTTCTTTCCGCTAACTCCCAGCTCTCTTCTCCGCAATGCAAGTTATCATATGTAATATCAAAGCTATCTCCAAGCGGCCCCTTTGCCTCATCCGGTCCAACAGCCGTACCTGTCGCATTCACATATACATCGTTTTGAAATAGCCACGTTTGTTTCCCAGTTAATCTCATCTACCTTCTCCTTTACTTACATAAGATGAAACTTCCATCATTGGAGGAGCTTCCATGTATACCGAATGAGACCTACAACATACGCCCCAACAACTCCAAATACAATTACACTTCCAGCAATTTTGAACATATTTGTGGCAATTCCAAGAACAATTCCTTCGCTGCGATGCTCCATTGCTGCACTCACCATTGCATTTGCAAATCCAGTAACCGGGATTGCTGACCCAGCTCCTGCAAATTGGCCAAGTTTATCATATACACCAAGTCCTGTTAAAATAGCCGACAGTAATATTAGCGTTGTGATTGCCGGATTTCCCGCATTTTTCTCCGTAAAATCAAAATAGTGTATATACATCTTCATCAAAGCTTCACCTAATGTACAAATAAGCCCTCCCACAACAAAAGCCTTCATACAATTCATCATATAATTAGGTTTTGGATGATACTCTTTCACGTTATTCGTATAATCATCCTTTAATTTATGCAGCGCCATTGACATACCTCCTATTTCACAAAATAAATCCAATGAAATAAAGATCCTACCACCTTACCAAGAACAAGTGCGATAAGAAGAATAACAATTTTCCCATCAACCCCAACACGTTTCGCTAATATTGGAAGTACATTCAGCACTTCTGTTAAAGCAGCAGCAAGCATTCCGATAAATGTGCCGCATAACAATCCAAGGAGTAAAAGCCAATACGGTGAAGCCAGCAATGTAACATCACGTAAACTGCACCACGTACCGCTTAGTGCACCGCTCACAACAGCCCATTCATAATATGGCACACGATGACCACTTTTCGTTAACTGAGCGAGCCTTGGAATCATACCTAATACAGTTAAAAATGCAACGTATCCTCCTCCAACAGCAATGCCACCAGCAAATCCAATAAAGATTACCCCAATACATTCAATCATTTTGGATGTTCTTTATCATTTCTTTGTTTTCGTTCATCATTACATATTGATCGAGAGATTGCTGGTATTGGAACATTTCAACTTCTAATGGGCTTGGTTCCTCATTAATACGCTTTTGAAATACGTGATTAAAAAAAAGAATCATTCCAAGTCCAAGCCCTAACGAATATGGGATTTGAAATAAAAGTGGCTTTTGGTTATTTTCTCCTGTAATCATGTAATACAAACGTTGATGCACTTGCTGCATACTAACGTCTTCATGAAAATAAATAATTGCAAGAGCCGCCCCGACAAACAGTAATAACCACACCATTCCAAAAAAAAATGGATTTACTTGTTTTTTTTCGTATACAATTTCAACAATCGTTTGTGCTGAACCGAGCAAATTAATTTCTAAACTGCTAGAATACTGCCAAATAGCCTGAATCACTTTCATCACATCAATTACAACATGCGTTTTATCTTTCTTTGTAATTTTGTATATAACCTGTCGTTTTATCTCATCTACAATACGTGACTCTCCAACTACTTGTGCAACGTCACCAATTTTAATCTCATAAGCAGGCGACACTTGTAGACGATTCCTCATCTTTACATATATCGTTTGCTCCACTCCAATCACCTCTTAACTATTCCTCGTAGTTGTAGTATGGATATTGGAAATTTTTCTAATACAACTTTTTTAAAATAAAAAAACGAATAGACTATTCGCCTATTCGTTCTTTCATTTGCTTTAATATTTTCTTTTCCAGCCTCGATACTTGTACTTGAGAGATCCCTAAACGCTCTGCTACTTCCGATTGTGTCTGGTCTTTATAATACCGCAAATAGACAATCAACCGTTCACGCTCATCTAATTCACGAATTGCTTCTTTTAACGCAATCTTATCAAACCACTTTGTTTCAGAGCGATCCGCAATTTGGTCTAAAATAGTAATAGGATCACCATCATTTTCATACACCGTTTCATGTATCGACGATGGTGTCCGACTTGCTTCTTGCGCCATTACAACTTCTTCTGGCGTTAGTTCTAACACCTCTGCTATTTCGGTAATTGTCGGTGCACGGCCATACTCTTTTGATAATTCATCTTTCATTTTACGAATTTTATTTCCCGTTTCTTTTAACGAACGACTTACTTTCACTGTTCCATCATCACGTAAAAAACGCTGAATTTCTCCAATAATCATTGGAACTGCATATGTTGAAAACTTTACATCAAAAGATAGATCAAATTTGTCGACAGATTTTAACAACCCAATACAGCCAATTTGAAACAAGTCCTCCGGCTCATAACCGCGATTTAAAAAGCGTTGTACAACGGACCAAACAAGCCTCATATTATTTTGAATAATTAAATCTCTCGCTCCTTGATCGCCCTGTTGACTTCTTTTAATTAATGCTTTTAATTCCTGATCCTTTAACTGCCCTTTTCCTTTTTCACTTCTGACCTCTATGTCCATAGGCAATTCTCCTTAATTGCATAGAGCGTTACTTTTTGATAGATGCTTCGTCAAATGGATCGTTGTCCCGAAAGATTCATTAGAAATAACCTCTACTTCATCCATAAAATTTTCCATAATGGTAAATCCCATTCCAGAACGCTCTAATTCGGGTTTAGTTGTAAAAAGGGGTTGCCTTGCTTCATCTAAATCTAGAATTCCAATCCCTTCATCACGAATTGTTAACTTTACCATACCATCTTCCAAAATAACCGTAATATACACAATGCCATCTGAATTCCCTTCATATCCATGAATAATGGCATTCGTTACTGCCTCAGACACGACGGTTTTCACTTCCGTTAACTCTTCCATCGTTGGATCAAGCTGCGCAATAAAAGCGGCAACTGTAACGCGAGCAAACGATTCATTTTGACTTAATGCAGAAAATTGAAGGTTCATTTCATTTCTCATCTATGCCACCCCCAATGTTGCGAGCGCATGCGCTTCATTTTCTTCTAAACGAATAATTTTAAATAGCCCTGACATCTCAAATAAGCGCTTTACAGCAGGCGAAATTGCACAAACAACCATTTCGCCGCCTAAACTTTTGACATGTTTATATCTTCCTAATACAACACCAAGGCCAGAACTATCCATAAATGCTAATTGTTCTAAATTTAAAATAATATGATGAACATGATGCGTCTCAATCATATCAGTTACTTTCGCTCGCAACTCTTCGGCAGTATGATGATCCAGCTCGCCTGCTAAACGAACACATAAGACGTCACGCTTTACTTCTAAATGGATGGAAAGACTCACTCTTTTTCCTCCTTACATTCAAAATTCGCGTATACACGCAAAATATATAAGAAGTTTTTCTCTAAAAGAAATGTAGAATCCTTCTACCTGACAAAAGAAGTACTATTTCGTCATAAAAAGAACCTTCTATATAAATCCAAATTAAAAAACCGACATAAAACCATTCTTTTTCGGTGGGCGAGAGCATCTGGCCATGCATAGAAGCGGTCAGTGCTCTTTCCTGCCACATACAAGGTAAAACAAAGGGAGAAAGCAAGTGCAGGCTCCTTTTCTTCTGCATAGCCGCAATCTATATTTTGAAAGATGAAAATGGATTCATATAGAACCATCTCTCACTATCGAAATCACAGCAAAATAAACAAAAGAGAAAGCGGCAACTATATTGCCGCTATTTCGATGTCGAAAACATCCCAAAACTTCGTTTAAATAACTCCCACCAGCTCGCTGCTGCAACATCTTCTTTTGCAACAATTGTTTGTTTGAGTAGCACTTCATTCCCTTTTTTAATAACAAGTGTACCTAAGGCATCTCCTTTTTTAATTGGAGCTTTCACCTTCTCCTCAGCAACTACTTCTTTTTTTATATTCTTCATTGTTTCTCCTTTTTTCATTAGAAGGGAAACATTTTCAGAAGCTACTAAGTCGACTGTTTCTTTTTTTCCTTTTCCTACTTTTACCGTTTGAATTTTTTCACCTCTTGTATACATCTTTTTCGTCATATATTGACTAAATGCATAATCAAGAAGCTTGGTTACTTCCGCATTTCGTTCCTTTGATGTTGGAGAGCCCATAATGACAGAAATGACACGCATCCCATTGCGTTCTGCCGATGCTGTTAAACAATATTTTGCTTCTGTTGTAAATCCCGTTTTCACACCGTCAACACCTGGATAGAAACGGACAAGCTTATTTGTATTTACAAGCCAAAATTTCTTATCCGTATCTTCACGTAAATAATCTTCATATTTCCCTGTATATTTACGGATTAATGGGTATTTCATCAATTCCTTTGCCATAACGGCCATGTCATATGCCGTTGAATAATGATCCTTTGCCGGAAGACCTGTTGGATTTTGAAAATGAGTATTTTTTAGTCCTAAATCTTTTGCTTTTTTATTCATCCTATCTACAAATCCTTCTTCTGATCCAGCAATGTGTTCAGCAACGGCAACTGATGCGTCATTTCCAGATGCTATGGCAATGCCTTTTAACATTTCATCGACTGACATCTCTTCACCAGGTTCAAGGAAAATTTGTGAACCTCCCATAGAAGCAGCGTGTTCGCTTGTTCTCACTTTATCTGTCAGTTTTAATTTTCCTTTTTCAATTTGTTCCATAATGAGTAACATGGTCATAATTTTTGTCATACTAGCAGGCGGCAACTTTTCATTTGGATTTTTGTCAAACAAAACTTTCCCTGTATCCTGCTCAATCACAATTGCTGACGATGCTTGTTCCGCTAGCTTTGGTTTTGTTTCCGCTTCCACTTCTTTTTTCTCAGACTGTGCAAAACCAACTGGAACAGCGGAAAGCAATAACATGAAACAAACAAGTATTCCTATTAATCGCTTCATGACTAACCCTCCATTCTATATCACACCTATTTTTTCCAAACGAAGGGGTTTTATACCATAATTTTCTAAAAATATGATTGACAAATGATAATGTACTATATATTGTATTAAGTGTATTACACCTATTAGTACACTCATACTTTTTATTAGAAAGGAGACTTTGCTCTTGCACATTCAACTAGATCCAAGAAGCAACACTCCGATATGGGAACAAATTGTTCATAATGTTAAAGAGCTAATTCTAAGAGGGATGCTCGAATCTAGCGATAAACTCCCTTCCGTTCGTGAACTTGCCTCTTCACTTGTAATTAATCCGAACACAGTGAGTAAGGCTTATCAAGAATTAGAGCGACAAGGAATTATCGAAACGCTGCGCGGCAAAGGAACATTCGTCTCGCAATCCATTACTCCCGCACAAGATGAAAGGAAAATCGCTATGGTAGAAAAACAATTCCATCAATTGTTACTAGAAGCTTCGTATCTTGGTATTTCAAAAGAAAAAATTCACGATTGGATTGATTCATACTATAAAGAATTAGGAGGAAATACGCATGTTAAAGGTGACGAACATAAAGAAAACAATTGATAATCAAACGATATTAGAAGATATTTCATTTACTTTACAAAAAGGGAGCATTGCTGGCTTACTCGGAAGAAACGGAGCCGGAAAAACAACATTATTACGGACACTCGTTGGAATCTTAAATCCAGATGAAGGCACTGTTACCTATAACGAAGTTGACGTGCACAAACACCCTGAAGTGAAACAAACATTTGTATTTGTTCCAGACTCTACAAATGTATTAAGCGGATATACAGTAAAAGAAATCGTAAAATTCTATAAAGCAGTCTATCATAATTTCAATGCAGACTATTTTTATGAATTACTAGAGCGTTTTAACTTACCAAACAAACGCATTCGCAGCTACTCCCGCGGAATGAAAGCATTATTAGCAATAATCTTAGCCTTTTCTACTGGCGTAGAATACATAATTTTAGATGAGCCAACAAACGGACTCGATCCAATCGTCAAAAGACAAATTCTACAATTTTTAATTGAAGAAGTAGCAGAACGCGAAATTACCATTCTCATTTCGACGCATCACTTAGATGAAATTGAAAAAATCGCAGACACAGTCATCATTTTAAAAGATCATACAATCGCATCGATTACAGCTTTAGACGATACAAAATCACGATATGCAAAAATTCAAGTCGCTTATGAACGTTCACTACCACAAAAGCTAGAAAACTTAAAGAATGTGAAAGTATTACAACAAACCGGAAAAGTATACACCGTTTTAATCGAAGGCAATGTATCAACTACGTTAGAAAAATTTCATAAAGAACAACCGCTCTTATTAGAAGAATTACCAATGTCACTTGAGGATGTATTTGTTACAGCTTTTGAGGAGGGGTCACATGTTTCATAAGGCGTTGTGGATGCGGACGTTTAAACAGGGGAAATATGTACTGCTACTCTTTTGGTTAAGTAGTTTATATATACTTCCTTATGCATATTATAGTGCTGCACAATCACAGCTTCGACAGTCGAAAATGAAATGGGATGATTATGTATATTATTATTCCTATTCTTTTCAAATAGATGAACCTATCCTAATACAAGGCATTGTGCTCATCGCACTCGCTTGTGTTTTAATTGGATGGGAACGCAACAATCAATCAGCGGATTTTCTTTTCTCTATGCCTTTTAAGCGAAAAGATATTTTTCTGACAAAATGGTTGTTTGGTGTTTTTAATATTGTAATCGTAAATTGTGTTTGCTGGATTAGTATGTGGGGAATTAAAAAAGTATCTTTTCATAATGCTTATCAGGATTTTAGTCCGTTTCATACTTATTTTGTCTACCTAACAATTGTGCTAATTGCTATTTATACATTCTCTTTATTCATTGGAACAATTACTGGAAATATTTTTTCACAAGGCACTTTAACTGCGGTCATTTTATATCTTCCGTACGGGTTAATTTTATTAGTGTCTGGATTTATTTTTGTTCATACTGGAGGGGCAACCGAAGATAGGTATAAAATTGAGAGTAAAACTAGATATTACTTAGAACAAGTAAGTATCATTGCACCGTTCCATGAATTTCATATTAGTTACAGCTACCATCCTGAAATGAAATTTGATCGTGACGGTCATAAAATCTCGGAATCACCTACCGTAGACCCTATGGAGAAAACATGGATTCCACCTGTTTGGAAATTGCTAAACCCATTCGTTTATATAATTCTATTTTTACCATTAGCGATCATTTTATATACACGCTCTCCTAATGAACAAAACGGAAAAATCCTATTGTTTCCACAGCTACAGAAATGGTTTATTGGCTGTACAGTCCTTTGCTTTGCATTACTCGCTGGACGAACATTTGCAATAAATGCTTTATGGATTTACTATATAACGTTTTTAGGAGCAGGATTTATTAGTTATATGATTTTAACTCGCTTACTAAAATGGAAGTTTTCTTTTAATGGAAGATAGCGATATTTCTAATCACGAAGCGAACACATACAAATAGAGGTGAATTACATGTTCCATAAAGCATTATGGATGCGAAACTGGAAACAAGGGAAATATATTATATTGCTATTCTTTTTTAGTTGTCTCTACTTTTTTCCATACGAATATTATCAAGCAGCAGAGCAACAGCTTAATTCTTATCATAAACTTCATACGGAAGGAAAATTCTATTATGAATATACTTTTTATTCCTCTAATAGTTTTTGGATAGCCTTTATTGTAATTATTTTAGGATGTCTTTTAATAGGTTGGGAACGTAGAAATCAATCTGAGGATATGCTTATGGCCATGCCGTATAAGCGACGTGATATTTTCTTATCAAAGTGGCTCTTTGGAGTGGTTCATATTGCAGGTTCTCTTTTCATAAGTTGGATATTTATGTATCTCATTTATAATTCAACAATTCACTTTGAATATCAATCATTTTATCCATTTCACCGATACTTTCTCTATGCAATTGTTTCGTATATAGCAATCTATACAGCTACCTTATGTATTGGAACATTTACAGGGAGCATTATTTCACAAAGTATCTTTAGCATCACTTTTTTAATTATGGGGTGTAGCGTATTTTCACTAGGACTCTCTTTTCTAACTACTCATTGGAATGCAATTGACAAAGAAAGTTATGGGAAAAGGGTTGACACAATTTATGAACTCAAAGACAAAACAAGTATTTCCGCTCCTATAAACAAATTTACTATTGGTTACGATTATGATCCAAAACATCGTCGTACTGATGATACTGAAAATACTCTAAAAGGTCCTGCATTTCATCAATTTTATTCTGCCAAAGCAATGCTGGTTCCTGTCTTTTATGCAATTTGTTGCTTACTACTTGGCACATTTCTTTTTACACGGACACGAAATGAAAATAATATGAAAATCTTTCTTTTTCAAAAACATCGCTTGCTATGGATATGGGGGACTACACTTTACTTTGCTTTAATAGGTGGGCGGGTTTCAAATCCGTTTGGCTTATTATTGAATTACTACGTTGGTTTCTTTTTATTTGGGAGCATCACCTATTTCATACTATCTCGTGTTACCAAATATAAAATTTTTTAAAGGAGCGATCCTATGTTTCAGAAAGCATTATGGCTTCAAACATACAAGCAAAGTAAATATATCATATGGTTATTTTGGCTCGTTAACTTCTATGTATTATCATGCAAATATTATTTAGCCGGTGCAAAACAACTACACTATTTGCATGATAATATGAAATGGAATTATCGTTTTCATTACAACTATATTTTCCCGGAAGAAACTATAGTAATACAAGGGGCACTTGTTATTGTTTTAGGTTGTGTACTCATTGGCTGGGAGCGTCACAATCAATCTATCGATCTCCTTTGGTCGATGCCATTCAAACGAACACATATCTTTCTTACAAAATGGCTTTTTGGTGTTTGTAATATTATGAGTGTTCTAGTATTAAACTGGGGGCTTTTCGCCATTATGAAAAAGACAACTTTTCATAATAAATATCAAGTATTTTCACCGTTTCATTATTATTTTTTATACGCGATCATCATACTCATTGCAATCTACACGTTAACGCTATGTATTGGAACCATTGCTGGAAATGTTGTTTCACAAGGCTTTTTAACTGCAATTGTTCTTATTTTACCTTTCTTATTGTCTATTTTGATTGCTGGATTCGTTTCCGTTCATACGAATAACTCTTATTCTAAAACATACGAACAGGAAAATGCATATATGAATAAAGTTGAAAAACTTACTACATTTTCACCTATGATACATTTTCAAATTTATTTTAATTACGATCCACAGCGTGCCTATACAGATAAAACAGGAAAAAGAATCAATGAGCCTAACTTTAGCTCTATTCCGTCTCCATGGACATTAATAAGCCCTATTCTATATACACTGATTTTATTACCATTAAGTACGTACTTATATGCTCGGTCACCTAACGAACAAAACGGAAAAATACTACTTTTTCCAAAGTTACAAAAGCTCTTTATCGCTTGTACAGTAACGTGCTTTGCCTTACTTGGTGCTCGTTTACTAGGAGGAATCAATTCGCTTGGAAGCTATTATATCGGTTTTCTAGGCACAGGAGTTATCACTTATCTCATTCTATCTCGTCTGTTAAAATGGAAATTTTCTTTCTTAGGAAGATAACGATACTGTTTTAACCAATAAAAATACACGTATAAATTGAGGTGAATTACATGTTCCATAAAGCATTGTGGATGCGAAACTGGAAGCAAGGCAAATATGTCATTATATTATTCTGGCTTAGTACATTATATCTCTTACCATATCAATATTATAGAGACGCGCTGTACAGAGCTAAGTATTTACGTGAAACGACAGATACGTATTATTCCTATCATTTAAGCGGAGAAAATCCTATATTCTTCCCTGCTCTACTTTTAATTGGATTAGCTGTCATATTAATAGGCTGGGAGCGTCATAATCAAACAAATGATTTTTTATGGTCTATGCCATTTAAACGCTCGCACTTATTTTTATCAAAATGGTTGTTTGGTACGATTCATATTGTCAGTACACTAAGTATAAATTGGATTCTTATGTATATTGTCTACAACACAACGATACATGCCGAGTATCAGTCCTTTACGCTATTTCATCTCTATTTCGTGTATACGATTATTACACTGATTGCTGTATACACATTAGCACTTTTTATTGGAACGATTACAGGAAATATAATCTCACAAGGAGCACTAAGTTATATTATGGTAGTGTTTCCTCTCTATATTTTTCAACTTGCGTTTCCGCTCTTTGCGTTGCATGTTGAATTATCACAAATAGAATATAATAATGTTTATAATAAAAGTTCCGCGTATACAGAAAATACAAGTGCTGTAGCTCCACTTGTTCATTTTACAATTGACTACGCTTATGATCCAAATAGAGAAAATATACAAGCAGGACCTGCTTATCACCATATTCCGTCTGCATGGACACTATTAAGTCCGGCAATTTATATACTTATTTGTCTGCCACTAGGAGCCTATTTGTATGCACGTTCACCTAATGAACAGAATGGAAAGATATTGCTATATCAAAAACTTCATATCTATTTCTCAATATGTACTTCTATTTGTTTCGGACTTCTTGGCAGCGAAGTGTTCACTGATGGCAGTAAATCTATCCCACTTCACTATATGTATTTTATAGGATTTGGCATTTTGACATATGCTATTTTACAATGGGTGTTAAAACATAAACTTTCTTTATATGCAAAATAGCCTCCTCGGAGGCTATTTTATATTCTTTCTTCTTTCACTATAATTCTTCTCTTCGTCTGTCCCAAATCCATCGTGGTTTGTCACAATTTGATCGGTCGGTGCGACAATACTTTCGGCAATTTTCCAATCTCCATACTCTTGTACAAACACTTGTAAGAAGTAGTTCGTTCCATTCATTTGATATGTGTTTTCTTTTTTCACATCATACTGCACAGCTAAATAGTATACTTGTACATTTTCTTTTCCGAATTTTGATACATATTGAGAAACTCGTGGCATATAAATTGAAGCTTTCGTTAGCGACATTTGTTTTATACCGACGAGAGATGAATGCTTTATATTATGTAAAGTATTTTGATGATGAACGCGATCATTATGATGAAATAATACAGACGTTTGCATCGAACGTATCCATAACTTTGAATATAAAACAGGTTTATGATTTGAGATATATTCCAGTTCTTTTTGGACAATTTGATTTGGAGACGCTGCACGTATCTCAGTGCCGTAACATAATAAACATATACCGATAATGCCAAAAAAAACAATACGCTTCATTGTCTGCCTCCTATTCCATGTACGTAAAGTATAGGAATATAGGCCCTTTTTTATGCAATATATAAATCCATTTTATTTTTTGACATATAAGTAGCTGTTATGCAGAATACAGTATGACCTGCGCTCATAAACCTTGCATGTGGCAGAAAAAGGATCTGACCGCTTCTATGCATGGCCAGATGCTCTCGCCCGCCTAAAAAAAAGAGGGTTTTATGTCGATTTTTTAAATTTGTATTTATATATTTACACATAAAAAAATAGAAAAGCAAACTTTGCTTTTCTATTTTCATAGGACTCTATCAAAGAGCTCTAATGCCATTTCAATTTCTTGGTCGCTCCAGTCCTGAAACTTCTCTCTATAGTATTCTTTTCGAACATTTTCCAGTTTTTCAGCAACTTCTTTCCCGCTATCGGTGATTTCTAAATACACAATGCGCCTGTCTGAATTAGATCGCTTTCTTATTACAAGGCCCTTACGAGCAAGACGATCTGTAACTGCTGTAATATGACTGGATGTAACATTCACTTCACTTGCAATTTGCGATGCCATCTGCGGGCTTTTCCAATATAACGCTCGCAGTACAGAAAACTCATTCCATGGCATATATTCAGAAAAAAGTTCATTAATATCAGTTTGTAATAAGCGAAGCATTCTTCGAAAGGAAGTAGATAAGTTTAAAATTAGTGCTTCTCGTTTTTCGTTCAATGTTCTCGATCCTTTTTTATAATATTTACACATTATTATAATGCATGAATACCATAATTGTATATGTTTTCTTTCTACTTAGATTTTCTATATATATTTCTAAATTTAAGGAAAAAATGGACTTCCTTCTTTCATATAAATAAAGAAAGGAAGGTGAACAGTCATGCAAATGGGTATACCCCCCTATCCACATGAGTTACGTAATGGCAAAGAAGCAACGATTACTGTACAAGGTGAAGGCGTTGTAAAAGCAAAACCGGATGTTGTCGTACTTACAATCGGTGTTCGTACTGAAGATCAAAATATAAAACAGGCGCAAGCAGAAAACGCTGCTCTTTCCACTAATTTACTTGCTTCTTTAAAGCAGCTTGGAATTACAGAGCAAAATATTAAAACACTTTCTTACACGATTACACCGCAGTATGAATACGTGAACGAAAAGCCTGTCTTGCGAGGTTATCAAGTTGAGCATTTATATGAAATTATTGTACTCAATGTCCAAAAAGCAGGCGAAGTATTAGAAGCAGCAGTAGCAAACGGAGCTAATGTCGCCAGAGGACTTGTATTTCGCGTTTCTGCACCGAATGCTTACTACAAACAAGCATTAGTACTTGCTGTGCAAAACGCGCAAGAAAAAGCAAGGACAATTGCTAGTACATATAATCTAAATATAAATCCCGTTCCTTTGTCTCTCGTTGAAGAGTCTTCTCATATGCCGCGAGAATTTGTTGCTTATTCTACTGTTCATGGCGGTGCTCCCCCTATTCAATCAGGCGAAATAGAAATCATTTCAACTGTACGTGCTGTTTTTACCTATATGTAATTATATATCTAGCAAAAAAGAAAACGTTCTCATTTAATTGTTGTAAAAAACTATTGTTTTGTTATAATAATAGACGGTGAACCTTACATAAGGATATCACGGGTGGGAGAGGGATATGAAAAAGAAGGTTTAACATGAAAGGAATTCTTGAAAAAACATTTAAATTAGACTTACATCAAACATCACCAAAACAAGAAGTGCTCGCTGGTGTAACATCATTTTTCACGATTGTTTATATTATGATTGTGAATGCATCCATTTTATCAGATGCCGGCATTCCTCTTGAAGCAGGAATTTTAGCAACAGTATTCAGCTCATTTGTCGGATGTCTATTGATGGCATTTTGGGCAAATGCACCGGCGATTCTTGTACCAGGTATGGGAGTAAATGCGTTTTTCACGTACACTGCTGTGCATACACTTGGCTTAACTTGGCAAGAAGCATTAGCAGCGGTATTTGTCGCTGGTATTATTTTTATGGTTGCCGCATTTACACCAATTGCTCGCACACTTTCTACCGCAATCCCAAAGTCTTTAAAAGAAGCGATAACGGTTGGTATCGGACTCTTTTTAGCATTTATCGGCTTGCAAAAGGGCGGCCTTGTCGTTGCGAATTCGAATACTGCTGTTGCATTGGGAAAATTAAGTAGTCCAGTTGTTCTAGCAACACTTCTTACTCTTATCGTTGCTTTAGTTTTATTTATTCGTAACGTACGTGGAAACTTTTTGTGGACGATTGCAATTGGAACGGGAATCTCTTGGTTATTTGGTATTGTTGATACAAGTCAAATTGGTAATAGCTCATTTTCATTTGCTAACTATGGTGATGTTTTTGGCGCAATGTCGTTCGGAAAACTGACTTCTTTACCATTTTTAATTGCAACGTTCTCATTGAGTATGGTACTCATTTTTGAAAACATGGGACTTTTGCACGGTTTATTAGAAGATCAGCGTAAATTCCCTCGTGCTTATCAAGCAAATGCAATTTCAGCGATGACATGCGGTCTATTTGGCACGAGTCCAACTGTTTCTACAATAGAAAGTGCTGCTGGTATTACAGCGGGCGGCAAGACAGGTCTGACGTCTATCGTTACTGGCGGATTATTCTTTGCCTCATTATTTGCTTTGCCGTTTGTAAAATTGATTCCAGATAGCGCAATCGCTCCAATCTTAATTATTATTGGCGGTTTAATGATTACAAACATTCAACAAATTCCTCTGAACGATTTTTCAGAAGGATTTCCAGCGTTTTTAATCATTATTATGATTCCGCTCACATATAGCATTGCTGATGGTATTGCTTTTGGATTCATTGCATATCCAATCTTAAAAGTAGCACTTGGTCAACATAAACAAGTTGCAAAACCGCTTTATGTTATCACATGTCTTTTCTTAGCCATGTTTGTGTTACATGCCATTGGCTAAAGCAAAAACGCCGGGAATTTCCGGCGTTTTTTTATTTAAACCAACCCTTCTTATAAAACCAGACCATCATGCCGCCACCTATAAAGGCCATTATGGCTAAACAAATATAATAGCCATACTCCCACTTTAATTCTGGCATATGATCAAAGTTCATTCCATATACACCAACAATAAATGTTAATGGCATGAAAATAGTTGAAAAAACCGTTAATGTCTTCATAATGTTATTCATATGATGAGAATTGAGCGAAAAGTAGCTATCGCGAATGTCAGCTGTCAGCTCTCGGCTTGCTTCAATCATTTCGGCAAGCTTTAAAAGATGATCATGAATATCTTTAAAATAAATTTCATGTTCATTTACACCATAAAAGCGCGTTGAATTTAAAATACGATACAATAAATCACGCATTGGTACAATTGTTCGTCGTAATTTTGATAAATCAGAGCGAATATCAAATACCTCTTCTAATACAACACCAGCTGTATCTCCCGTTAAATTATCATCAATGGCATTTAAATGATCCTCAATGTAATATACAGGAGAAAAATAATCATCAACAATTTGGTCAATAATCATATGGGTCACATGAAGAGTACTTCTCTTTATGCGCTGTTTTTCCCCAAGTTTATTCCACGCCCGTTCAATCGCCTTATTATGTGAAAAGTGAAAAGATACAACAAACTGATCACTAACGAATAAATCAATTTCATGCGGCTCTAATCCCTCTTCACTAAAAGCGTGAAGAACTAAAAAATTATATCCTTCATAAAAATCCACTTTCGGTCTCTGTACGTACTCCAAACAATCTTCAATCGCAAGGGGATGGAATTTAAAATAATCTTGTAAAATATATGTATACTCTTCTTTCGTCGGTTTACATAAATCCAGCCAAAACCATACGATATCTTCTCGCTTCGTTTCTTCTAATGACACGTCATATAATACTTCATTTTCTTTTGTTACTGCACAAATTCTTATCATAGTTTCACCCATTATTATTATATGCAAAAAAAGCTAAGGAGAAAACTCCTTAGCTTCTTTATCTCATAATTCGTGGACAAATTGTCACTTTATCTCTCGACGATACCGTGTACTAACTTCGGTGCATCTAGATGCTCTGCAGACACTTTCATGTTTTCGTAAATTTTTTGTTTTACATCTTCTACATTTTCACGGTTTGCGTAAATCGTTACAAGTGATTCGCCTTTCTTCACGCTATCGCCAACTTTTTTACGAAGCATAAGACCAACTGCTAAATCGATTTCAGATTCTTTCGTTGCGCGTCCTGCACCAAGAAGCATCGCTGCTGTACCAATTTCATCTGCGACAATTTCAGATACATAACCATCTTCTTTTGCTTCTACTTCAATCATATATTGCGCTTGCGGAAGTTTCGTTGGATCATCCACAACAGAAGCATCGCCGCCTTGTGCTGCTAAAAATGTTTTAAACGCTTCTAATGCCTTGCCATTGTTCATCACTTCAATTAGCTTTTCACGTGCATCCTCTAAAGAAGAAGCTTGTCCCGCTAAGTATACCATTTGACTTCCAAGTGTTAAACATAACTCTTCTAAGTCTTTTGGTCCTTTTCCTTGCAATGTATCAATCGCTTCTTTCACTTCTAAAGCGTTACCGATTGCCTCACCAAGCGGCTGACTCATATCAGAGATAACAGCCATCGTTTTACGTCCAACGTTGTTACCGATACGAACCATCGCTTCTGCTAATCGCTTCGCATCCTCATCCGTTTTCATAAATGCACCCGCACCTGTCTTTACATCAAGAACGATTGCATCCGCACCAGCTGCAATTTTTTTACTCATAATAGAGCTGGCAATTAACGGGATAGAGTTTACCGTTGCCGTCACGTCACGAAGCGCATATAACTTTTTGTCAGCAGGTGTTAAATTACCGCTTTGCCCAATAACAGCAATTTTGTTTTCATTTACAAGACGAATAAATTCCTCGTTTTCAATTTCTACATGGAATCCTGGAACCGCTTCTAGTTTATCAATTGTACCACCTGTATGCCCAAGACCACGACCAGACATTTTCGCAACTGGTACACCTAAAGCAGCTACTAATGGACCTAATACAAGTGTAGTTGTATCACCAACACCACCTGTTGAATGCTTATCTACTTTTACGCCTTCAATCGCTGATAAATCAATTGTATCACCACTATTTACCATTGCCATCGTTAAATCAGCACGTTCCTGCTCATTCATATCTTGGAAGAAAATTGCCATTGCAAGTGAACTCATTTGGTAATCTGGAATATCACCATTTGTGTATCCTTCAATGATAAATTTAATTTCTTCTGTCGTTAATGCTTTGCCATCACGTTTTTTCGCAATTAGGTCCACCATTCTCATTGTAAACTCATCCCTTCATTTGTTTTACAATTTCTTTTACAAGTGCTAAGAAGTTTGCTTTTACACGTTCTGTTGTTTCAATTACTTCCTCATGATTAAGCGGCTGATCTAAAATACCCGCTGCCATATTTGAAATACAAGAAATACCAAGTACTTTCATACCAGCATGACGTGCTACGACAACTTCTGGTACAGTTGACATTCCGACAGCATCGCCGCCAACTGTACGGATCATACGAATTTCTGCAGGTGTTTCGTATACAGGACCTGTCATCGCCACATATACACCTTCTTGTACTTTAATATTTAAATCAGCTGCAACTTGTTTCGCCATTGCACGAAGATCTTTACTATAAGATTCAGACATATCAGGGAAACGTACACCCATTTCAGAATCATTTGGTCCGATTAATGGATTGTAGCCCATGAAATTAATGTGATCTGAAATTAACATTAAATCGCCTGGCTCATATGATGTATTTACACCACCAGCTGCGTTAGTAACAACAACTGTTTCTACACCTAATTCTTTCATAACACGAACTGGGAATGTTACTTTTTGCATATCGTATCCTTCATAGTAATGGAAGCGACCTTGCATTGCTACAACTGTAACTCCTTGAAGTGTACCGAATACTAATTGGCCAGCATGACCTTCAACTGTAGATACAGGAAATTCAGGAATTTCATTATAAGGTACAGCTACTGCATTTTCGATTTCATCCGCCAATACACCTAAACCTGAACCAAGGATTAGTCCTACTGTTGGTCTTTCTGAAAATTTACCTTTTAAATATGATGCAGATTTTGAAATTAATTCACGATTCATTTTATATTCCTCCTTATTTACCTAGCTCGTTTAAGAAACTTTTTCCGTATGTTGGCATTGTTACATTGAAGTTTTCTGCAACTGTTGCGCCGATATCAGCAAATGTTTGACGAAGTGGCAATTCTTGTCCGCCATCTTTCATACTTGGGCTATACGCTAATAATGGTACATATTCACGCGTATGATCTGTACCGTAGTGAATTGGGTCATTACCATGGTCAGCTGTGATAAGTAATAAGTCGTCTTCTTGTAACTTTTCAAACACTTCAGGAAGGCGTGCATCATATTCCTGCAATGCTTCTCCATATCCTTGAGGATCACGACGATGACCGAATAGTGCATCAAAGTCAACTAGATTTAGAAAGCTTAAACCAGTAAAGTCCATGTTTAATGTATCTACAAGCTTATCCATGCCATCCATGTTGGATTTTGTACGTAGAGACTCTGTTACGCCCTCTCCATCATAAATATCAGAGATTTTACCGATTGCAATTACATCATAATTGGAATCTTTTAATTCGTTCATAACTGTGCGTCCAAACGGTTTTAAAGCATAGTCATGACGGTTTGGCGTACGTGTGAAGTTTCCTGGCTCCCCAACGAATGGACGCGCAATCACACGACCTACCATATATTTTTCATCGAGTGTTAACTCACGTGCAATTTTACAAATGTTATATAATTCTTCAAGTGGTACAACTTCTTCATGAGCAGCAATTTGCAGTACACTATCGGCAGATGTATACACGATTAATGCGCCTGTTTCCATATGCTCCTGTCCAAGCTCATCTAGAATCCCTGTTCCAGAAGCTGGTTTATTTCCAATGATTTTACGTCCTGTTCTTGCTTCTAGCTCATCCAGTAATTCTTTTGGGAATCCTTCTGGGAACACTTGAAACGGCGTATCAATGTATAGGCCCATAATCTCCCAGTGTCCTGTCATTGTATCCTTACCCGTAGATTTTTCTTGCATTTTTGTATAATACGCAAGCGGCTTCTCTACTTTTGAAATCCCTTTCATTTCACGGATGTTACCAAGACCTAAATTCATCATGTTTGGCATCTGTAATCCATTCATATGCTCTGCAATATGACCTAATGTGTCAGACCCTTTATCGCCATATTTCTCAGCATCCGGTGCTTCTCCAATTCCTACGGAGTCC
This sequence comes from Bacillus sp. JJ864, assembly GCF_036963045.1. Lineage (NCBI taxonomy): Bacteria > Bacillati > Bacillota > Bacilli > Caryophanales > Bacillaceae > Bacillus > Bacillus sp. JJ864. Next base: position 66,670 of record NZ_JBALLY010000001.1, read on the forward strand.
ATTACGATAAGGAAAATACGTTTATATTTACTCACAACTGTAACCTCCTATATATGCTACTAATGTAGTATGTTCAAATCGCTGTAAAAACTTCCTTCTTCTTCTAAGTCAGATGTCAGACATCTCCTACAGCTACTATAACATGTTTACGCTTTCTTTTTAAGGGATTTTTATCACATTTCATATTTTCTACACATTTTCATTGTAATCTATTCTGCACAGAAGTGCGAATAAAACTAATATATTAATCCATATTGGTTTTTTCAACATATAAGTCGCCGCTATGCAGAACAAAACGTGATCTGTATTCATTTTCTCCCTTTGTTTTAATTCTTGCATGTGGCAGGAAAAGGCACTGACCGCTTCTATGCATGGCCAGATGCTCTCGTCTACCTAAAAAGAAAGGCTTTTGTTATTTTTTAATTGGCATATATATCAATAATAAATAAAAAAACAGCTCTTTCAAAGAGCTGTTCCTTATTTCACTTCAACCGTTTCTTCTTTATGGTCATGAAGATCACCTTTTCGTACATGAACCTTCACTTTATATGTGCCTGCTTCTTTAAATGTATGAGTGCTTGTATATTCACCTTTGTTACCTTCTTTTGCTGGAACAAACTCGTGCTTTTCTGCACCATCTTTCCAAATTTCAAGTTGAACTTCCGCACCAGTTAATGCTTCTTCTTTTTGTTTTAAGTGTACTTTCATTGTAGATTCTGTATTTGCTTTTACACCATCTGCCATAAGATGAATCATTGTCTCACTTTTATGATCACCATGACCTGCTTCATGACTATCATGAGCTTTCTTTTCCTCTGTTACTTTTGCATTTCCAACAGCTACTTTTACTTCTGGCATCACATGCATATCACGTGCATTTGTATGTGCAATAATATGGTAAACACCGTCAGATGGGAATGTTTTATCGATTGTATAAACACCGTTCCCTTTGTGCTTCGCATTTACCATTTCTTTTTTCTCTTCGCCATCTTTCCAAATTTCAAATTTCACATCATCTGCATCTGTTACTTTTTCTTTCCCTTGTGTAACAATTGCTTGCACTTCTACTTTTTCATTTGGCTTTATCGTTTCAGGGTTTGTTTTTACCGCTACTTTTACTTCTTCAAGCGGCTTATCTTTTTTCGCTTTTTCGTCCGATTTCGTATTGCAACCAGCTAAAGCTAGCATGGCGATAAATAATGTAATTAAAAGTTTCTTCATTATACTTCCTCCTTCGTCCTATATTAGTATAGAGGAAATATGCGTTCACATTCTAGCCTTCTGCTGAAAACAATGTACGAAATGTTTGTGAAGTTTTTGTGAAGTATATTCACAATAATAGCAAAAGGACATGAAAACTCATGCCCTTGGGTGGAACTGTTTATATACATCTTTTAATCTAGTTTTTGAAACATGTGTATAAATTTGTGTTGTTGAAATATCAGCATGACCAAGCATTTCTTGTACCGCCCTTAAATCTGCCCCATTCTCTAATAGGTGCGTTGCAAAAGAATGACGCAACGTATGCGGTGTAAGTTCTTTTTGAATGTTCGCTTCTTTTGCAAGTCTCTTCAAAATTTTCCAAAACCCTTGGCGCGATAAACGATTGCCATGATGATTTAAAAAGAGTGCTTCGGCCGTTTTCCTTCCTAATAGTTCTGGTCTTCCCTTTTCAATATAATGCTGAATCGCTTCGGCCGCTAAGCTGCCAAGAGGGATAATTCTTTCTTTATTCCCCTTTCCAATGCAACGAACAAAACCCATTGTTAAATGTACATCAGCTATGTTTAATTCAATTAACTCAGAAACACGTAATCCTGTTGCATATAATAACTCTAGCATAGCCTTATCACGGATTCCAAAGGCACTCTTTGCTTTTGGCGTTTGTAATAATGCTTCTACCTCATCAATAGATAGCACTTTCGGTAATTTACGTTCAGCTTGAGGCGTTTCAATATGTACAGATGGGTCATGTTCTACAACACGTTCACGTAATAAAAATTGATGAAACGATCGTACAGATGCAATGTGACGCGCCATCGTTTTCGAAGATTTATCATTCTCTTTTAGATGATGCAAAAAGTTTACAATATGCATTCGCGTTACATCATGAAACGATGTAATCTCCTCTACTTTTTGTAAATACTTCATATAACTTTTTAGATCGCGTTCATATGATACAACTGTATTTTTAGCTAATCCTTTTTCAACAACCATATAATGAATAAAATCTTGTAATTGATCTTCCAATCTTCTCTACTCCCCATTTTCATAGAAAAAAATCATTCTGTTTACGAAAGCATCTTTCACAGGTTCTTCTGTTCCAGATACTTTTTCTACCATTTCTTCTTTCGGTTTTTCATAACGATGATAACTTTCATATTCTTCATTTATCCATAGTATAGCGAAATAAAACATAATGGTACAACTGGTAAACAATAAAAATACTTTCATGCCATCAAAAATAACTTTCATTGCTCGGCGCATTGTAAATTCCTCCAAAATATATGTTATTACAACATATGCCAAGCTTTTCACCATTTATACCTAATGATAAATAAAAAACCTCTTCCTAATTAAATAGGAAAAGGTTAATTTTCTTCTGTTAATTTTTCTTGACAATTTTCACAAATACCGTGGAACGTTAAACGATGGTCTTTTACTTTAAAGCGCCACTCTTGTTCTACTCTTTTTTCTACTTCGCCAAGTAAATCTTCTTGAATTTCTTCTACTGCACCGCATTCCGTACAAATTAAATGATGATGAAAACGTGATGCTCCTTCTTGGCGTAAGTCATAGCGCGAAACACCGTCACCGAAATTAATCTTGTCGACAATCTTTAACTCGGATAATAACTCCAAAGTCCGATAGACGGTTGCAAGTCCGATCTCTGGCGACTTTTCTTTTACAAGGAGGTAAACATCTTCCGCGCTTAAATGGTCTTCTTCATTTTCTAGCAGCACGCGAACCGTTGCTTCACGTTGTGGAGTTAATTTATAACTCGCTGCATGTAATTGCTTCTTAATTCGATCAATTCTCTCTTCCATTCGGTACTACTCCCTCCCTCGCCACTCTTACCCCATTATATCAGAAGAAGGGCAACTGTCAAAACAAAAATAATCAAGATTATTTGATAATAATTCTCAAAGTATAATTACTTTTTGTTAATAGTGTCCATGACTTGTTTCATAAAAGTTGGTGATGCATACGCTTCAATCCCTGAAGCAACTGCTAACACCACACCGATAATAAGAAAAAAACAAGTGTAGCGCATAAAAAGTGGTAGCAATGGTTCATTTACTTTCCGAATAAATTGATGACGAATCATCCGCAATGAAAAGCTAGCTGCAATCGTCGTCATAATAAGAAACGTCGGTATGATAATTACATTTTGTGGAAGCACAGCCACAAATGCTAATAATAGGCCGTTCCATCCGAGTTGACTCACTAAAAAACCTACTGTAAACCCAACAACAACTCCTTTTAAAAATAATAAAATGAAAATAAGTGGTAAACCAATGATGGAAATACCTAAAATCCAAATAAAGCCAATGTATTTCAGTTGCGATAAGTAACTTTCTCGAAACATTTCACCTGCATTTGCAAATTGCCCTTTGGAAACTTGTCCAAAAAAACGACTCAAATAAAAGTACAAGTCTTGCTTTTGACTTACTTGTAAACTATTCACAAGAATAGCTCCAAAGATAACTCCCATTAATAAAAGAACCGCTACAAATACATATAGTGAAGCATGTTCTTGTACATGATATGTTACACGATCTTGCCAAGATGATTTCCTTAGCATATTACGTCCCTCCGTTCTTTCTCTTACTAAAATGTATGAGAGAAAGAAAAAAGTATGACGAATTAACATTGAAATTCCACGCCACTTTGCTAAACTTAAAGAAGAGAATAGGAGGGATTTCGTTTGAAACAACTATTATTAGATTTTCCAACATTATTTCAGACTGAGCGCTTACAAGTGCGGAAACCGTTCCCTGGTGATGGAGCGGAAGTTTACGAAGCAATCCAAGCTTCTTTAGAAGACTTGCAGCCATGGATGGCGATTACACACGAAACTGAAGAAACAGCAGAATCAGCAGTTAGAGCTGCACATGGAAAGTTTTTACTTCGTGAAACATTACCGTTCCATCTATACGAGAAAACATTGGGTACTTTCATCGGTGCACTCACTCTCCATCCAGAAAATTGGGATATTCCAAAGTTTTCTATTAGCTTTTGGCTTCATAGCTCTTATACAAAACAAGGCTTTATGACAGAAGCATTAAAAGGAGCTGTTCAATTCGCTTTCGATAAACTTGGAGCAAAACGTCTTGAAATTCGCTGTGATGCGAATAATACAAACGCACGATTAGTTGCAGAGCGCCTAGAGTTTATTCTAGAAGGTACGCTCGAAAATGATTTCCTTGCTCCTGATGGTAGTTTATGTGATACATGTGTATACGCAAAAATACAATAAAAATAAACACTCGCATAAAGCGAGTGTTTATTTTTTCAATTGTAAATATTGAATGGAAAACATTGTCTTTGCATCATGGATACGCTGCTCTTTTATTAGTTGCAGCGCTTCTTCTAATGATACTTCCATTAACTCAACGAACTCATCTTCATCAAGATCCGCTTTATCTTCCTTCTTCTTCAAGCCAGTCGCTTCATATACGTATACAATTTCATCTGCAAATCCTGGTGAAGTGTAGAATGACGTAATGAGCTCCATATTATCACATATGTACCCTGTTTCCTCTTCTAATTCCCGAATTGCTGTTACTTCAGGTTTTTCTCCCTGCTCCAACTTTCCAGCAGGAATTTCTACAAGCTCTTTTTCCATTGCTTTACGATACTGTTCAACTAACACAATTTTCTCGTCATCTGTAATTGCAATAATCGCTACCGCACCAGGATGCGTCACAATTTCACGTTTACTCGTCTCACCGTTTGGCAATACTACTTCATCAACACGAACTTTAATGACTCTTCCATCAAATATAGGCTCAGTTGCAATCGTTCTTTCTTCAAGATTACTCATAAGACTTCATCTCCTGTTCTATTTCCTAGCCTTTCTTCATACATTCTATCACATTGAAAGGAGCCAGATAAAAATGAAAGTGTATATTTTACCAAATCGAGTAACGCTAGTCGGAAAAGCTTGGGAAATTCGTCATATGCTAAAACAATATGAACAACGTTATAAAACTGTTCATGACTGGATTACAAATAGACAAATGTAAAGTGTTTGTGAAACTCCTTACGCTTTCGTAAAATAAAAGTAAGGAGGGCATTATGAAAACACGTCAATTAGGAAATTCAGATTTATATGTAAGTGAAATTGGACTTGGGTGCATGTCACTTGGGACAAATGAAACAGAGGCCATTCAAATCATTCATGAAGCGTTAGATTTAGGCATTAATTTTTTGGATACAGCCGATTTATACAATTATGGATTAAATGAAGAGTTTATCGGAAAAACACTGCAAGGAAAACGAGAGCAAATCATTCTTGCCACAAAAGTTGGGAACCGCTGGACAGAAGAAAAAAATGGGTGGTCTTGGGATCCTTCTAAGGCATATATAAAAGAGGAAGTAAAAGAAAGCCTGCGCCGATTAAAAACAGATTATATCGATTTATATCAGCTGCACGGCGGAACAATTGAAGATAATATCGACGAAGTCATTGAAACATTTGAAGAACTAAAACAAGAAGGGCTCATTCGTCATTACGGTATTTCTTCCATCCGTCCCAATGTCATTCGCCAATATGCAGAGCACTCTAATATTGTAAGTATTTTAATGGAATACAACATGTTCAATCGCCGCCCAGAAGAATGGTTCCCATTCTTGCAAGAACACAATATTAGCGTTATTGCTCGCGGCCCACTTGCAAAAGGCTTATTAACTAACAACAATAACCAAAAATTATCTAAGATGAAAGAAAAAGGCTATCTCTCTTACAACTTTGATGAAGTAAAACACGCTGTATCTTGTATTAAAGAAATAACAGATGAGCGCTCTCTAACAGAAACTGCGCTTCAATATTGCCTGTATACTTCTGCAATTGCAGCTCTCATTCCAGGTGCTAGCTCAATTGACCAATTACGCGAAAACGTAAAAGCAGGCACTGCCCATTCATTGACAGACGAACAATATAAACACATTCAAGCGCTTTTGAAATTGGATACATATGAATCTCATCGTTGAAAAAGCTACCGAAAATCGGTAGCTTTTTACATCGTATCATATTTATCTGGATTCGTTCCTGAACGCTTATTACAATCTAATGTATCAATTTGGCGCACTTCTTCTTCTGTTAATGAAAAATCAAAAATATGGAAATTCTCTGCAATACGAGACGGTGTAACAGATTTCGGAATAGTTACAATGCCGCTTTGAATGTCCCAGCGTAAAATAACTTGTGCAGGTGTTTTTCCATATTTCTTAGCAATTTCTTGAATCACAGGATGTTCAAACACCTCTCCGCCTCGCATAAGCGGACTCCATGCTTCCATTTGAATTTGTTCTTGCAGGCAAAAATTACGAAGTTCAAATTGTGCCAACATTGGATGAAGCTCAACTTGGTTCACCATCGGTTTAATGTGACAATTTGCTAATAAGTGTTCTAAATGATGAATATGAAAGTTTGACACACCGATTGCACGCACTTTACCTTCTTCATACAATTTTTCTAGCGCACGATATGTATCCACATACTTCCCACGTATCGGCCAATGAATTAAATATAAATCAACATAATCCATCTGTAATTTCTTTAAACTTGTATCAAAAGCTTTTAACGTCGTTTCATACCCTTGTTCATCGTTCCATACTTTCGTTGTAATAAACAGCTCTTCGCGCGCAATTCCAAATTCACGAATCGCTTCTCCGACACCGCTTTCATTTTCATAAATGGCAGCTGTATCAATAGAACGATAACCGATTTCAAGCGCAGTCTGGATCGCTCGTTTTACTTCCTCTCCTTCTTTCGCTTTATATACGCCTAAACCGAGCATTGGCATTTTCACGCCGTTATGAAGTGTTGTTGTTGGAATATGCATAAAAAAATCCTCCTTCAAAAATATACACAAAAGTATTCATGTGTGGTCATTCATAGGAAATACAACCCTCTAAATCTCCACTTTAGTACACTTTTCCTTGCATTTACTCTTTTTAGGTGTTTTTCCTTTGTTTGGATATTAATTTGCAACTTATCTGGGTACATTGCAGTAATATAGCCAACATGAGTTACCTTTTTGGTGTCTGTGTATTGTACACTATCTCTATGCCTAAACCCATAAGTTTCAGAATGTATTGCTTTCGTTTTCTTTCTGATTGGTTTAATGCCCCAGTCTTTTATGTTTGTATCATTGATCTCTAACCCACAAATAACTAAAGCGTCATTAGAATGTGACTTTTCAATACCCCGATCTATTCTCCTATTTGCAGTATCTCCACCACTTGTTAAAAGCAAAGTACCATACTGAGATAAGTGTTGTTGTAACCAGTTTTTACCTTGCATAACGTGTTGAGCAAAGTCTAGCCGTAAACTCTTTCCGTTAATCATTTTTTGATACTTATCAACAAACTTTTCTTCTTTGCTCCATTAGCTTTGATACATCTTTTCGATGTTCAATAGTAGCTTTAAAGATTGGCTTGTTTTTTGTTTTACATTCTTGTACTAACTCAACCCCAACGTGTAAACTACCATCGTCTATCCCCAACCTCATTTTATAATCTACATCTTCCACTGACTTATGAAGTTGAATTACCATTGGGTATTTTGCAACAAGTCTTGCTCTTTTCTTCCTAATTAAGTACCATCCATTGTTGACACTTGTAGGAGCTAATTTTCCTCCTTCTACATCCAATACAAAACAATATTCTTTGTTTTTATTTTTAGTCATCTCTGACCAGCCATCCTTTCGGAGAATTTCGCTTTTTGCCAATGACAGATGAGAGTTCATGTGTTTCGGTGTTTGACTACAGGGCAGTAGTAGTTGGTCATCCTTCCACACTCTTAGGGCAACGGACTAAAGCGTGT
>NZ_JBALLY010000001.1:74872-81856 GCF_036963045.1 Bacillus sp. JJ864
CTATTGATTTAGTCCTTTCCTCCATTTCAACAAGAAAAAAATAGAAAGTCAAAAGAAAAGCGATTTGTTCACATAATTTTGTTATATTAAGAAACTAGAAGGAAATATTACTATACATTTAGTTTTTTTCTCTTATCAACTTCAAATTGCTTATTACGAAACATAAAAGCAACTAAACTACAGAGCAATATAATTGGTATACTCGCTTTATATAAGTCTGTAAAACTTGTTGCCATCTCTTTTTCGGCATAATGACTAATATCATCTGAGAATGCACCAACTTCTCTCCTTACGTCTTCTATTTTTTCCTCAGCCGCTTTCGTTACTTGATTTGTAATTTCTCCCCGCTTCATTTCTCTGTATTCTACGGGAACTTCATTTAAAGTATTATTTATTTTCTCTTGAATCATATTTTCCTTTTGTTTCTGACTTAAACCAATGTTATCAGTTCCTTGTTTCTTTTCTATATTTGATTCTAAGTTTTTATTTTGTATTTTTTCCTTTGTTACTGTTAATATTTGATCTTGTTCTGCTTTATCAACATGAAGATCATGAACTTTGTTTTCTGCATAGCTATACACATTTTCTTTATTTAAAGATAAATTATGAGTCAAACCTGATACAAAAATAGCCACAGCTAATACAATTCCTATTTGTCTTAGCATGGACACGATACTTTGGGAGGCAGTCAATAGTTCCCCCTCAAATGAGGAAGCAGTTAATATAGTGATTGGCCCAATGACTAAACCGTAACCAACACCTAAAATCATACACGGAATGATAATTTCTCGACTAGTTGAATCAACGCCTATCATCTGTAAACAATAATAAGCAAGACTCATAACTATGAATCCTATTAATATAACCAGAACCTTGCCAAGTTTCTTCATAACTAGCGAAGCAAACGGAGAAACTAAAAATATCATGGCAGAAATAGGTGTCACTAAAAGAGCTGCTTCAATTTCTGTTCGGTGTTGTATTTTTGTAAGGAATGTCGGAAGTAAAACAGTTACACCAATTAGAAATAAATTACTTAGTATAACTACGATAGAAGCTCCAACAAAGGTTCTATCTTTAAATAGCTGTAAATTTATCATCGGTGATGCAACTTTTCTTTCAACTAAAATAAATAAAATGAAAGAAGCCGCACTAATGATATAGCAACTCCATGAAAAGTTACTCAGCCATCCCCAGGCATTCCCTTTAACTAAAACAAGTGTAGAAAAGAAAATAGCACCACTGGAAAGTACTAATCCAGTCCAGTCAATTTTAGCTGCAACTTGTTCTTCATTTTTTATTTTTAACATAATGAAACATAAAACAATACCAATAATACAAGTTGGAATATTCACAAAGAATACCCATCTCCACCCTAAATTTTGTGTAATAACACCTCCTAGTACAGGACCTATAGCTGCTGATAATCCTTGTGTCACTCCTAAAAGACCGAGCGCAATATGCCTTTTTGCCAATGGAACGGCTGATACTCCAATTACCATACTTATTGGAAACAAAATAGCAGCCCCTATACTTTGAATAAACCGAGAAAAAACAAGAAAATCTCCCGTATTCGCAAACGCACATAATGCTGAACCAACTCCGAAAATTATTAAACCCATAATATATAATTTTGCCTTTCCAAATATATCAGCAATTCGCCCTAGTGGTATCGCTAATACTGCAATAGACATCGTATATACATTCAATACCCAAGACATTTTCTCCAATGATGTATTCACATCAACCTGTATTGCTGGCAAAGCAATATTCATAATTGTCGTATCAATCATACATAGAAAAATACCTAAACACATTAAGAAAACAATTTTGATTCCCTTTGATTGTTCCATAACAATCCCCCCTTTCTCATATGTAACTTTACTTTTCATCTTCTTTTTCTTGCATTGTAAGCTGAGCTAATTTATTTTTTAATGTTTCAACTTGTGCAGTATAAGATGCAATCCCAAGATCTAATGAAATCTCTTCTGCAAATGTAATTCCTTCTTTCCATTTTTCATATTTCAAACGGAGATCTGTAATATATGCTTCTTTTCTTTCAATTTCTTCTTCAATCCACTTTTTCATCGTATTCGTATCGCTATAATCCCCAAAATACATACGCATTAAAAAGTCAGAACGTAAAACATCCTTCTCTACATCTGTCTTCATATATTCATAAAATTCTTCTCTTCCTTCATCTGTTATGAAATACATTTTTTTATTTGGCTTACCTTCTTGCATCACAACCTCTTTTTTTATTTTCTCTTCTTTTTCTAACTGCCTTAAAGTCGGATAAATCATTCCAAAACTGCCATCAAAAAAATGAGTGAATACTTCTTCAAAAACAATTTTTATATCATAGCCGGATAATTCTTTTTCCATGAGTAACCCTAAAACAACATCTCTTCCTTTCAAAATTAACACCTCACATAATCAATATAATCAACAATCATATTAACATTGTTAATATGATTGTTGATTATACATTTTATTCCTTCGTTTGTAAAATGTAACCATTAAAATAGGATTTTATTAAGAGGGGAGATCTATCCTCACCTAATTAACGTTTTGAGGCGGACATATTACTTCGTTTATCACCATATAAAGACACTGATTTCTCTTAAAAAGGAACGCTTATGGGACTTTATTTATTTCTCCCCAAATAGGGAGAGATACTATTCAAATTCAAAGCTCATTGCTAAAAATAAATGGTCCTAATATATTAGTCATGTTTAATATGTTAGAACCATGATATCTTAAATATTTTTTTGATTTATATCTAGATAAATTCAAAACGGTACGACTTTTTAAACAGTTCAACTTTGTTCCAAACCAACACCAACGCATCTGGCCATACATAGAAGCAATCAGTGCCCTTCCCCACTTTTTTAAAACGTAATCCCTTGCTTTCTTCATCCTTTTATCTTACAGTGTAAGCGTAAAACAAAATACACAAAGTAGAGGAAAAAAGATGAAAGCTCTTATATTTAACACATTTGGAGAACCAGAAGTATTACAATATAAAGAAATCCCAAATCCTGTTATTGGACCTAATGAAATTCTTGTAAAAATGAAAACGATTGGTTTAAACTTTGCTGATGTTTATAGAAGAAAAGGTAATTATCACCTTGCCGGTAAACCACCGTATATTTTAGGCTATGAAGGCGCTGGAATTGTAGAAATGGTAGGAAGTAACGTTACGACATTCAAACAAGGAGACTCTATCGCATTTGCAGATGTTCCTTATGCAAATGCAGAGCTTGTAGCAGTTCCAGTAGAGAAAGCAATTCCACTTCCTAATCATATTTCACATGAAACTGCTGCTTCTATTTTACTACAAGGTTTAACAGCTCACTATTTAACCCGAGATAGCTACGCGGTAAAAGAAGGAGATATTGTACTCGTACACGCCGCTGCCGGTGGTGTTGGCCAACTTCTTTTGCAAATTATAAAATTATTAGGCGGTAAAGTGATTGCACTTACTTCTTCTATTCAAAAAGCAAAAGCTGCCGAAGCTGTTGGCGCAGACTGGGCCTTTTTGTATGAGGATAATTGGAAACAGAAAGTCATGCATGCGACTAATGGAAAAGGTGTCGATGTCGTATATGAATCTGTTGGTTCTACGTTGATGGATAGCTTTGAGGCAACACGTATTGGAGGGACAGTTGTGTTTTACGGAATGGCAGGAGGCGATCCAGCGGCTGTAGACCCGCGCATGCTTATGGATACATCTAAGACGCTAACCGGCGGAGATTTATGGAATGTACTCACGTCTCATAATGAACGCGTTATTCGTTCTAATGAGCTGTTCACGTGGATTCAACAAGGAAAGATCAAGTTATCTAAGCCAACTACATTTTCATTAAGCGAAGGCGCAAAAGCACACCATTATTTAGAAAGTAGAAAAAGCACAGGAAAAATTTTATTACTTCCATAAAACAATGATAAAAATAACGTGCCACTCACATATGGCACGTTATTTTTTCTTCATCCACTCTATCGCTCTTTGTTCCCTCTCACGTACAAATGCATCTTTTCCTTCAATATACCGCTCAATATCATATGTAAATTGTTTCGCAAGCTCTTGCTTTAGCGTTGCATATGCCTCTGCTTCTTCACAATGCTCCATCATGTAATCGCGAAAAGAGAGGTGTCGTATAATTTCTTGATTCCCTGTTTCATATACATGTAAATGATAGCTTCGCTTTTCTTCTGTACCGTGTATGTAGAAGCGCCGTCCCGAGATACCATTTTCACCTTTTGGTGTATAACCTAGTTTTTGGAAGATACCATTCCAACTATCCACTTTGTCAATATTCGTAACTTCCATAATCATATCAATAATCGGTTTTGACGCTAATCCAGGCACAGATGTACTGCCAATATGATGCACTTTCACATGTTCCGGCATTGCTTCCTTTAAACGTTTCGCCTCTTTCTGAAACTTTTCTGCCCAATGATTTTCATAGGGCACTACTTCCACTTTTCTCATGCCCATCCCCCTTATATTCGTTTCTTACTTAAAGTCTTTCCATGACAAGCTACTTTCACCTAATAATTCTTCAAATGATTTATTTTTTTCACGTTCACGCTGTTCTTTACGCTTTCTCTCTAACTCCATTTCTTGTTTCTGTTCCTCTTGCTCTTTTAACTCTTTCTGTTTACTTTTTAGTTGCTTCATTAGAGCTTCGGTCAATTGATCTCCAATTGTTAGTGTTTCCTTTTCCATCTTCATTACGCTTTGTTTCTGTGTTTGCTTTTGTTTTTTCTTCGCCATAATCAAATCACCTTTTACTTTTTTCTTTATTATAGTAGAAAGTGTAAATTAGCAGCAACTAATAGGATAGTATCACTATTAAGCGGTACTAACCCTAACTCTCTATACCCAAGTAAAAAAACATCTTTCTTTTAATTGTAGATCATTTTTTATTCTACATAACCGCGATTTATATAAATCCACTTTGATTTTTTTACAGACAAATCGTAACTATGCAGAATACTACATGCTCGCAACTGGCATACTCCTTTTGTTTCAAACCTGGCATGTGGTTGGAAAAGGCCCTGACCGCTCCTATGCACGGCCAGACGCTCTCGCTCCCCCTAAAAAAAGGGTTTTTATGTCGGTTTTTCAATTCGCATTTATATATATATATTGAAATTCAAAATAGTTTTATAGAGTTAACCGCTTACAATTAATTATTTATTTTCTATATAAAAATAAAAAGATGTTTTGTGAATTTTCTTAAAATATTAAACTTTATATAGATTGTTTCCTCATAATCTATTAAAATTATGTCGTATAATGTCAGATTTACATAAAAGGGGAGAAACAAAAAACATGTGGAAAAAAATTATACCTGCAGTTGCTGTCTTAAGTACTGTTACATTCTCAAGTGTATTTGCAGCACAACCAACTTCTACACCAGCACAAGAAAATCGTTATATCGATGTTCAAATGCTGGGCATTAATGACTTTCATGGTCAATTAAACACAGTGAAAAAAATAAATAACAAGGAAGCTGGTGGCGTCGATTATTTAGCTGCATACTTACGTGATCACGAAAAACAAAATCCAAATACGCTACTTGTTCATGCCGGAGACGCAGTTGGAGCAAGTCCACCCGTTTCAGCTTTATTACAAGATGAACCAACAATTGAAATCTTCAATGACCTTGGCTTTGATGTTGGAACCATTGGAAACCACGAATTTGATGAAGGTATAGACGAAATGCGTCGCCTTATTTATGGCGGTTATCATGAAAAGACTGGCAACTTTAAAGGTGCTCAGTTCCCTTACGTTGCAGCCAATGTTTATAACAAAACAACTGGTCGTTTATTTTTACCGCCATTTACAGTAAAAATGGTACAAGGCGTTCCAGTTGGTTTTATTGGTGTTGTTACAACAGAAACACCAAACGTCGTTATTCCGAAAATGGTTGAAAATGTACAGTTCACAGATGAAGTAGAGGCAATTAACAAATCTGCACAGCAATTAAAGCGATTAGGCGTAAAATCAATTGTTGTATTAGCACATAATCCGGGTACAACAGATGATAAAGGCATTACAGAGGGAGATCTCGTTCACTTAGCCCAAAATACCGATCCAGAGGTTGATGTCATTTTTGGCGGTCATAACCATGCATATGTAAACGGCACTGTAAACGGAAAACTTCTTGTACAAGCTTATTCGTACGGTATGGCTTTCGCAGATGTTGATTTAAAAATTGACAAGAAAACAAAAGATATTGTAGAGAAAAAGGCCGAGATTGTTACAACGTTCCACGACGGCATCCAACCAGATCCACAAATTAAGAAAAAAATGGAACAGTATGAAGAAAAAGTCGCTCCTCTTGTAAGTGAAGTTGTCGGCAAATCTGCAACTGCTTTAGATAGAACACAATCACCTGCCGGGGAATCTACGCTTGGTAACTTAATCGCTGATGCACAGCGCATTGCAATGAATGGACAAATTGCCATTATGAATCCAGGCGGTATTCGCAACGATTTAGATGCCGGAGATATTACGTGGGGAGAATTATATGGCATTCAACCTTTTGGCAACCAGCTAATAAAGTCAACCTTAACTGGGAAAGATATTCGTGACATTTTAAATCAGCAGTGGCAAAAAGATAAGACACGTATGCTCCAAATTTCTGGCATCACATATAAATGGGATGATAGTAAAGCAGCCGGTGAAAAAGTCGTTGATGTGCAATTATCAAATGGTGAAGCGCTTGTTGATTCACAAACATATACTGTCGTAGCAAATGCCTTTTTAGCTTCTGGCGGGGATGGTTTCGTTTCATTTAGAAATGGGAAAAATGCAGAAACAGGACCAAATGATTTAGAGGCTCTAGTAGACTATGTGAAGCAAGCAACATCACCAATTGAAGCAAAAATTGAAGGACGTATTCAAAAAATAAATTAGTCATTATAGAATACAAATTTTGAATCTTTTCAAATCTTATTATCTATAATTAGTGG
>NZ_JBALLY010000002.1:0-88749 GCF_036963045.1 Bacillus sp. JJ864
TTCTGATTATTCCGTCTTATATTACTTATCATGGAAAGAAGGCATTGAAAATCGTTGTATGTATGACTGGGAAGAGCTAAGTTTACAAAACGGAATTCATATGAAACAAGTACTGAATATATTAGTTATGACAAATAATTGGTGTGCATTTCTTTCGGTATTTAAAAAATTAGTGATCAAATGTTCGTTAAAAGATATCGTAGACTACAACATATGTTATTTTTTTGAAAAAGCTTCAGTAGATCATTTAAAAACAATTGAAGAAATATGGAATCAGCATGTGAGGCAACCCTTAGATTATATGATTGGCGCATGTTTAGCTTTAGCATCACATAAAAAGAAACGGGTAGAACAGTGCTTTCATCATTTGATGCAGTGCAACATATTTGACTTGGAACAGTATAAGAAAAGTAATGGTGAAATAACAAAGATTGATTGGAGTCGTTTGTTAAAAATATTTCTTTACATTCATTCTAGATAGCTGTATTTCGGAAAACGGATAAAGAAGGTGATATAGGTGGCGGGTAAAAAGGGATCATCAAATAAGGGGCATAGCGAGAAAGGAAAAAAGGATATTTTTTCACCGTTTTCAGCTCAAAAGAAAAATCAACCTATTTTACCTCCTCCATTTCAATCTGGAATGACGACAAAACAGATCGCATTACGAGAAGAAAATGCAGAGAATCAAAGAAACGGGATGCAAGAAGAAGGAGTTGAAGAACAACCAATCTTATTTTTATATGGAATAACAGAGAATGAAGAAGCAAGACCGTTAAGAGTGGACGATGAAGGATATTTATTAACAAAGGAATATAGTGTAAAAGGTGAAGAAGAAGGGACATTTAAGGGAAATAATTATGGAAGAAAGAGTAAGTTGTATGAAAAATATAAGCAATTGGGCTACATGAGTTGCTTTGCTCCATTAGGCGTTGATATGCCAGTAATGAGAAAAATGTTTTTTAATAGAGAAGTTATTTTACATATTTCTCAAGAAGAAGGGGACTTTGTAATATTTGACGTTTCAGAGCTAAATCTGTATTCTTTTGCAATCATTAATAATACAAATGCTGCCATTGAAACGTATGTACAAATTAGCCCGGACTCGATTCATTACTTTACAGATACAATCACATTTAAGATTGATCCTCTTCAAATGGCAACAATTTCTCCAGTTCGTTTTCTTAAATATGCAAAAGTCGTTGTAAAGGGGAAAGGAACTGGAGAAGTTTCTGTTTACTTGCAAGGGCAAACGTTAGGGTAATATTTAGATATAACTAAGACTTCATTATTATGAAATGGCAGAAGAGAGGATGATGAACGTAAGAGCCTCTTCAAAACATACATGAACGAACCTATTAAATATTTTGAGAAAATGAGCAGATTATTTAGAATGGATATATCGTTTGTCCTGT
Organism: Bacillus sp. JJ864; assembly: GCF_036963045.1. NCBI lineage: Bacteria > Bacillati > Bacillota > Bacilli > Caryophanales > Bacillaceae > Bacillus > Bacillus sp. JJ864. The sequence continues at coordinate 1,413 of NZ_JBALLY010000002.1, forward strand.
CAAGATGTTATATGCAGCGCAAAACTGTGATTGTGTATATTCGTTAGTTTTTATATCTGTTTCTTCATGTGTAAGTATCGTATGGAACGAACGCAGAATACAATTTAGCGCAAAGTATAACTCTTCCTGAGAGCAATTCTTTTCTTTTGTTGCGGTTGCTAAAATTAACTCTTCTGATAACGAGCGAAAATCAATAGTAGCTTGTCCAATTCTCATCGTATCATCTCCATTTTGGTTTTTACCATGTATATGAAGTGATTGGACAAAACATGCAAAATAGATTATATTTTTAACAAATATATATAATTTCAATTACCGTAATAAGATTACTTGCATTTTGACTATTAAAATTGGTAAGATTGGATATAATAATCAGATGTATAACTATACATAAAGAGAGTTGGAGTATATGGGAGAAGAAAAACAGGACAAGGTTGTTGTTATTATTGGACCAACTGCAGTTGGAAAAACGAAGCTTAGCATTGAATTGGCAAAAGCGTTAAATGGAGAGATTATAAGCGGCGATTCCATGCAAATCTATCGTAGTATGAATATAGGTACGGCGAAAGTTACGGAAGAAGAGATGGACGGAATTCCGCATTATATGATTGATATAAAAAATCCAGAAGATGCATTTTCCGTTGCTGAGTTTCAAGAACTTGTACGCGGTCATATAGCGGATATTACAAGTCGCGGTAAACTACCTATCATTGTTGGCGGGACGGGTTTATATATACAATCTGTATTATATGATTACCAGTTTTCTGATGAGCCAGGAGATCCTGCGTACCGTAAACAATTAGAACAAGTAGTAGAGGAACGTGGTGTAGAGTATATACATGGAAAGCTTGAAGAAGTTGATCCGAAAAGTGCAAAGCGCATTCATCCAAATAATGTGAGACGTGTCATTCGTGCTTTAGAAATTTTTCATACAACAGGGCAGAAGATGAGTGACCAATTAGAGCAACAAGAAAATGAATTGTTATATGACGTGGCTTTAATTGGTTTAACAATGGATCGAGATTTATTATATAGCCGCATTAATTTACGTGTAGACATTATGATGGAGCAAGATTTATTAGAGGAAGTTAAGCGCTTGTATGAAGAAGGAATTCGGGATTGCCAATCTATTCAAGCGATTGGTTATAAAGAGTTGTATGAATATTTTGATGGAAAAATTTCGTTAGAAGAAGCGGTAATTGCTTTAAAAACGAATTCCCGCCGTTATGCAAAACGACAATTAACTTGGTTCCGGAATAAAATGGATGTTAAGTGGTTTGACGTTACAAGCGGTGAAAAAAATCAAGAAATTTTACAGTATACAGAAGGAAAGCTACAACTTAAGGCGAATAATTAAGTTGTAGAGAAAAAGAGGAGGATTCGACATGAAGCAATCAATCAATATTCAAGATCAATTTTTAAATCAACTCCGTAAAGAGAATACGTTTGTCACGCTGTACTTATTAAATGGCTTCCAACTTCGTGGTTTAATTAAAGGATTCGATAATTTTACTGTATTGTTGGAAACAGAAGGTAAGCAACAGCTTATTTATAAACATGCGATTTCTACATTTGTTCCACAAAAGAACGTTTCAATCGAATTAGAATAGTAAAAGAATTGTACATAGTAAAAAGAGCGAATGATTCGCTCTTTTTTTATTTCTAAAAAAACATGGAAATCTAGTTAGGAGATAGAGAATCAAGATGTTTTGTTATTTGCCTAAGGAATGAAAATGCGAGAATAAAAAGGATGATTCTTAAATGTTGTTGAGAGTAAAAAATATATCTTCTTCAATAGCTAGAAATGTATCTTATTTATTGAAAACTTATGTTGGAAAAGGTGTTAAAATGGGCATTTTGAGTCGACTTTACGTATTACACAGGTAGATGTAGGGAGATTAGCTCCTCCTCGCTTTCTTGAAGTTGCTTATCTTGATGTTGTTGCTCATCTAAAAGTGCAAGATCGTTTTGTGCGTAGTGTGCATTTAAAAGCTCAAGATCATTTTGTGCGTAGTGTTCATTTGAAAGCTCAGGATCGTTTTGTTCAAGGTGTTCATTTGAAAGCTTAAGTTCGCTTTGTTCAAGGTGTTCATCTAAAAGCTTAAGATTGTTTTGTACACAGTGTTCATCTAGAAATTCGAATTCCTCTTGTATATGGTGTTCGTCTTGATGCTCTTGATCATCTTGAAGTTGATCATTCATTCCGAGTGGCATTATTTGAAGTAAAGCTATTTGTAAATTCTTTGTTTGTTCAATAATATTTTCAGATACATGGTGGTTCATCTTGAATGATTTTATAATATACAGCGAAAAGTTGAGTAGATTTTGTAATCCAATATATACTACATTTGCCGAAAACGGTTGATTGTTCAAAATAGTGATTAAATCCCTAGCAATCTCAATACCGGTTCCTCGCTGTGTTAGTGATACGTTTAAACGTTTTAGGTCCCCTTGTATTGCTTCTAATATGTTTATAAGTTCCTTTACGTTTGATTGTGATGGCGTTGAAAATACAGCTGGAATTAAATGAGTTAAGTCACTTAGTGTTTTTTGCAAACGTTTGATGGATGGTGTAGAAGCATGAGTGTAATGAACAGCTGGAATTCGGTGGGAGTGTATTGGAAAATAAGGCATTGAAACATTTTTCTCATTATCATTAAAATAAGACATTGAAAGTCTCCTTCCTAATTGTCATGGTGAAGAATTCTATCTTAGTAGATGCAAGTAATGTATAAAAAGGAATAGGGAGACGGGGTATTGTTATAAAAAATAATAAAAACGCCTATTACGAGGCGTTTTCTTTTTGCTTTGCATAATTATAATATCTTTTTAATGAAATTTTTGATTTAAAACCGATTCGTTTTATAATTTCTTGTTCCGGAACATGATTTTGGATGAGGCGTAAAATAAAAGTATTGCGTAAATGCTGGCCAGAGATACCTTTGCGTAGCCCTGCACGCGCTACTTCAAGTCGAATCATTTTTTGTACGGAAATCTCTGTTAATCCTTTTGGAGCGTCATTTTCATATACCCAACGGAATGTATTTCGGTTAAAATCAAAGGCCACAAATAATGAATCCGTGCTATGGTATTTTGGACGTACTGGCTCGGGGATATTTTTATAGTATTGATATAACTTTTTTTTATCTTCTTTTGTTAATGTAATAACTCGCTCTATTCCAGATACAGCAGGAATAGATAATGTATTATTTTCAAAATGAACGTGATGCATATTCAACGAGATGAGCTCTTGTAATGATAAACCGTAGTCGAGAAGAAGCATTATAATACATACGTTACGATCCATAAGTAATGGACGTACAGGCCGTTGTTTATCTGACAGTCCTTCCAAAGAAGTTAAAATATATTTTAAACGCTGCTCTTCTTGTTGTGAAATGAAATCTTCATCACGCAATGTACGATCTGGTTGTATTACAAGTTCCATATCTTTCAGGGGGCTAGGTAAGTTTAAGAAATGATACAGTCGATTTAATACAATAAAAACACGATGCATTGTTTTTTCAGAGTAATGACGTTTTATTTTTAAGTCTGAAAAATAATCTTCATAGTCTTTTGTACAAAGTGTTCCCCATATATTATTAGAAGAAATTTTTTTGTACTTTTCTAACCAATGAACAAAATCCTCGATGTCGTAGACGTATCGTTTAATGGTTGAAGGTTTTCGTCCCTTATTTAATAAATAAGCGCAGAAAGCCTGTAATGTATCATTAATTTCTTTTGTTGACATAGTCCCACCTCCCTAGTTTTCTTACATTATAACAAAAATTTTCAGAAAATGTTTATTTCTTGGGAAAGCGCAAATGTTGACAATATTCGTCAGTGAGATGATAAAAAATGAGGTGATTGTATGGAACAGTCGATGCGAAAGAAGAACAATAATCAAATTAACATTGTGCTAAATCACCGAAATAAAAGTTCTGTTTCCTCTCCAGAACAAAAGCAAAATCTTTCAAATGAAACTGTTACAAAACATGAAATGTTGCAGCGGATTGAAGAAGAAATGAGCAAGCTTGTGGGAATGCAGGAAATCAAAAAAATTATAAAAGAAATTTATGCATGGATTTATGTAAATAAAAAACGGCAAGAAATGGGTTTGAAATCAGAGAAGCAAGTCCTTCATATGTTATTTAAAGGAAATCCGGGAACGGGGAAAACAACTGTTGCTAGAATGATAGGGAAATTATTATTTGAAATGAATGTGTTATCGAAAGGGCATTTAGTTGAAGCGGAACGGGCAGATTTAGTTGGTGAATATATTGGACATACGGCACAAAAAACGCGAGATCTCATTCGAAAAGCAATGGGGGGAATTTTGTTTATTGATGAGGCATATTCACTTGCGCGCGGGGGAGAAAAAGATTTTGGAAAAGAAGCAATTGATACGCTCGTTAAACATATGGAAGATAAACAGCATGCTTTTGTACTCATTTTAGCAGGGTATTCACGGGAGATGAACCATTTTCTGTCACTTAACCCAGGTTTGCAATCTCGCTTTCCTTTCATTATTGAGTTTTCAGATTACACAGTCAATCAACTATTAGAAATAGGAAAACGGATGTATGAAGAAAGAGAGTATCAACTATCAAAAGAGGCAGAGTGGAATCTTCGCGATCATTTAAATGCGGTAAAATATTCATCGCATATTACTTCTTTTAGCAATGGGCGTTACGTCCGTAATATTGTGGAAAAGTCGATTCGTATACAAGCGATGAGATTGCTTCAGGAAGAAGCCTATGATAAATATGATTTAATAACGATTTCTAGTAGCGATTTAACACTTGAAGAAGAAGTGCATAGTTTATAAATTGTTTATAATAAAACACGAAGCGTTACGCTTCGTGTTTTATTTCGTATTCTTTGTTTTTGCACGCTGCTCTAATTGGCTTTTTGGACTTTGATCAGCTACATCTGAAGCAAGTCCTTGTGGATTAACGCTACTACCTTGTCCGCGATTACGTTTGTTGTTTCCTTTTGCCATATTATTTCACTCCTGCTCTTCTTTTGCTTTTTGTTGGTATGCTTTGTGATAACGTTCCATTTTTTTACTTTTTTCATATGATGAATTTAGATCATGCCCAAATTGATCTACAGAACTTCTTTGTGCACCTTTATTTACGTGCTTTGTCATTTGTTTCACCTCTCTTTAAGAAATAGTATTTGCGAATATGTACAAAAAACATGCAATAAAATAATTCTTTTATGAGTGGTATTTTTCGTTTCTAATGATGATAAGGAGGAGTAAGTGGAATGTTTTTTTTGATTGGGATAGGGGAAAATAGAAAAACCCTTTACAAAAAAAGTAAAGGGTTAATTTGTTACCTCTCGTTGAAATGTTCAATCTTTTCTACACTACGATGTGGTAGGTGCCATTTGTAATAGAGTGAAACCATACGGAGACATACGATAAGGACGAATAATACATATAATGCCCAGTCGCTCACAATAATTTTAGCCCCAATTAAAAGTCCAGCTATAATTGTCCAAAGTGCATAGACTTCTGCTCGTAGTACAAGTGGTTTTCGGCGTGCTAATAAATCGCGAATAATCCCCCCGCCGATTCCGGTTAAGACAGATGCTACAATCGTTGCGTTAATTGGTAAATTTAGTTTTTGTGCATATAGTGCCCCTTGAATAGCAAAAGCGGATAAACCAATTGCGTCAGTGATATTTTCCCAACGCTTCCAATGCTTGATAAGTTTGTTCGGAAATATAAAGATAATAGTGATTGATAATAGTGCAATTTGAAATAACATATCTTGTTTCCAAAGCGCAACAATTGGATAGCCGATTAATAAATTACGTAGTGCACCTCCGCCGAATGCGGTTGCCATCCCTAAAATATAAACTCCGAAAATATCATATTCTTCTTCCATCGCGATGATTGCTCCACTTAATGCGAAGGCAATTGTACCAATGATGCTAAATAAATCCCAAGCCATGAAATTCTCCCTCACTAACTAGATGAAATGTTCTTACTCTGCTATTATATTAGAAGGTTTAACTTTCGAAAAGGATGAGTGAGGATATTTGTTAAAAGAAAAAGAAAAAGTGATACTAGTTGGCTGTCAATTACCCGAGGATGATAATGAACGTTTTGAACACTCAATGGAAGAATTAGCATCATTAGCAAAAACAGCACAAGCAGAAGTGTTAGTTATGGCGGTGCAAAAACGTACTAAGTTTCATCCGGCAACGTATGTTGGAAAAGGGAAGTTAGAAGAACTTTCTGTGCTTGCAGAAGAACTAGAGCCAGATGTTATCATTTTTAATAATGAATTAACACCAAGTCAAATTCGAAATTTATCAGCGCAGTTAGATGCGAGGGTTATTGATCGTACGCAGCTTATATTAGATATTTTTGCTCAGCGCGCGAAGTCTAGAGAAGGTAAATTGCAAGTGGAACTTGCGCAACTTCAATATGCGTTGCCGCGTCTTGTAGGACAAGGGCAAGCGTTATCTCGCCTTGGTGGTGGTATTGGAACAAGAGGTCCGGGAGAAACGAAATTAGAAACGGATCGTCGTCATATTCGCTCTCGTATCGATGAAATCAAAAGGCAACTTTCTGGTGTGGTTGAACACCGTAAGAGATATCGAGAGCGGCGAAAAGAAAATCAAGTTTTTCAGGTTTCTTTAGTTGGATATACAAATGCTGGGAAATCTACGTTATTTAACAGATTAACTGCCGCTGATACGTTTGAGGAAGATTTATTGTTTGCAACACTTGATCCAACAACGCGTAAAATGCAATTGTCATGTGGCTATACAGTGTTATTAACAGATACAGTTGGATTCATTCAAGATTTACCGACGTCTTTAATTGCCGCGTTTCGTTCTACATTAGAGGAAGTGAATGAAGCGGATGTTATTTTGCATGTTATTGATTCAGCTGATCCGAATTATTTAGGGCATGAAGAGACAGTTAAAAAATTATTGCAAGAACTTGAAGTTGATCACATTCCGATTATTACTGTGTACAATAAAAAAGATAAGTTACATCCAAACTTCATTCCGTTCCCAAAGAATGATTTTATTATGACAAGCGCTTTTAATGAAGTGGATTTAGAAAGATTAAAAGAAGTTGTAGAAATAGAAATGATGAAGCGAATGGATTCGTATGAATTAATGATTCCGGTAAGTGAAGGCAGATTATTGACGCTTTTAAAAACAGAAACAGTATTAACAGCAATGACGTTTCAAGAAGAGAAGCAAGCTTACGAATGTACAGGGTATATTTTTGCTCATTCTCCGCTAAACGGCCAAATCAATAAATATTCAACGAGAAAAGGAGAAGACAAAGAAGATGTTTAATCGATTGAATAATGGGGAGAAGATTGCCCCGATTGTAAAAGAAGTAGAAATGCAAATTGCGGATATACATAAACAGATTGAAGAAGTAATTGAAAGTAATCAATTTCGTGTGTTAGAAAGTTTTCGTAATCATAAAATTAGTGACGCGCATTTTATTCCAACAACAGGATATGGCTATGATGATATTGGCCGAGATACGTTAGAGAAAGTGTATGCTGATGTATTTGGGGCAGAAGCAGGCCTTGTGCGTCCGCAAATTATTTCTGGGACTCATGCAATCTCTACAGCGTTGTTTGGTATATTACGACCTGGTGATGAATTGTTATATATAACAGGGAAGCCGTATGATACGTTAGAAGAAATCGTTGGTGTTCGTGGAAAAGGTGTTGGCTCATTTAAAGAGTATAATATCGGCTATCAGGCAGTTGCTTTAACGGAAGAGGAGCACGTTGATTTTGCTGCAGTGCAAGCGGCAATCCATGAAAATACAAAAATGATTGGAATCCAACGTTCAAAGGGTTATGCAACTCGCCCATCATTTACAATAGCTGAAATTAAAGAAATGATTGCATTTGTAAAAGAAATTAAACCCGATGTTGTTGTGTTTGTAGACAACTGCTACGGAGAATTTATAGAAGAGCTAGAACCGTGTCATGTCGGTGCGGATTTAATGGCTGGTTCACTTATTAAAAATCCAGGTGGTGGCATTGTGAAAACAGGAGGCTATATTGTTGGGAAAGAGCAATATGTAGAAGCGTGCGCATATCGTTTAACGTCTCCAGGTATCGGAGCGGAAGCTGGTGCATCTTTATATAGTTTGCAAGAGATGTATCAAGGTTTTTTCTTAGCGCCTCATGTTGCTGGTCAAGCGTTAAAAGGTGCTATTTTTACAGCGGCTTTTTTAGAGAAGCTTGGTATGAATACATCACCAACTTGGGATGCGCCGAGAACAGATTTAATACAATCGGTTCAATTTGATGATAAAGAACGTATGATTGCATTTTGCCAAGCGATTCAATATGCATCACCAATCAATTCGCATTTTACACCGTATCCGAATTACATGCCGGGTTATGAAGATGATGTAATTATGGCTGCAGGTACATTTATTCAAGGCGCGAGTATTGAATTATCAGCAGACGGTCCAATTCGTCCGCCTTATGTTGCTTATGTACAAGGCGGGTTGACATATTCGCACGTGAAGATTGCGATTTGTTCTGCTATTGATACGCTGATTGAAAAAAATCTATTAGTAATTTCATAAATGAAAGCTGCCAATTTCGGCAGCTTTTTTTGTATATAAGTAAGGAATTGAGACATTTTAATAAAAGTGAAAAAAATTTATAAAAAATACATGTAAGAAAAGCTAACATCTGTTGACATGAAACATAACATGATATAAAATGAGAATCAAGTTAAGGCGAAGGAGGAACTGAAGTGACACAACATGATCGACGTTCTGCTCCGCTGTTTCCGATAAGTATAGTTATGGATTTAACACAGTTATCTGCGCGTCAAATTCGTTACTATGAAGAACATAAATTGATTTCCCCAACCCGTACAAAAGGAAATCGCAGATTATTTTCATTTAACGACGTAGATAAATTGTTAGAGATTAAAGACTTGTTAGATCAAGGTTTAAACATGGCTGGTATTAAGCAAGTACTACTAATGAAGGAAAATCAATCAGAAGTGATACAAGTAAGAGAAGACGTGAAGGAAATTTCGAAATCTGAGCTTCGTAAAATTCTTCGAGATGAACTGCAACATACAGGCAGATTTAATCGAACATCTTTACGACAAGGTGATATGTCAAGGTTTTTTCATTGATGATTGATAATTTTGAGAATGTTTAGAGGGACTAAGGAGGAATTTTAAATGGCAAAGTACACAAAAGAAGATATTTTCCGCTTGGCGAAAGAAGAGAATGTAAAGTATATCCGTCTACAATTTACGGATCTTTTAGGAAGTATTAAAAACGTAGAAATTCCAGTTAGTCAGTTAACAAAAGCTCTAGATAACAAAATGATGTTTGACGGATCTTCTATTGAAGGATTTGTTCGCATTGAAGAATCCGACATGTACTTATATCCAGACCTAGATACATGGGTAATTTTCCCGTGGACTGCTGAAAAAGGGAAAGTAGCACGACTAATTTGTGACATTTATAATCCAGATGGAACACCGTTTGATGGTGATCCACGTAACAATTTAAAACGTATCTTGAAAGAAATGGAAGAACTAGGCTTTACTGACTTCAATCTTGGACCAGAACCAGAGTTCTTCTTATTTAAAGTTGATGAAAAAGGAAATCCAACATTAGAATTAAATGATAATGGCGGATACTTTGACCTTGCACCGATGGATTTAGGAGAAAACTGTCGTCGTGACATCGTTCTTGAATTGGAAGAAATGGGCTTTGAAATCGAGGCATCTCACCATGAAGTTGCACCAGGACAACACGAAATTGACTTTAAATATGCAAATGCAGTTAAAGCATGTGATGATATTCAAACGTTTAAACTTGTTGTAAAAACAATTGCACGCAAACACGGTTTACACGCAACATTTATGCCAAAACCGCTATTTGGTGTAAATGGTTCTGGTATGCACTGTAACTTATCACTATTCAAAAATGGTGAGAACGTATTCTACGATCAAAATGGTGATTTACAATTAAGTGATGATGCTCGCCACTTTATCGCAGGTATTTTAAAACATGCATCAAGCTTTACAGCGGTAACAAACCCAACTGTAAACTCTTATAAACGATTAGTGCCTGGATATGAAGCGCCTTGTTACGTAGCATGGTCTGCACAAAACCGTAGCCCATTAATCCGTATCCCTGCATCTCGCGGTGTAAGTACACGTGTAGAAGTACGTAGCGTTGATCCAGCTGCAAACCCATATTTAGCAATGGCTGTATTACTAGCAGCAGGTCTTGACGGAATTAAAAATAAACTTGCGGTACCACCTGCAGTAGATCGCAATATTTATGTAATGACTCCAGAAGAACGTGAAAAAGCAGGTATTATTGATTTACCAGCTACATTAGCACAAGCGCTAAATGAACTAAAATCAAACGAAATCATTTGCGGTGCATTAGGAGAACACTTACTTGAGCACTTTATCGAAGCAAAAGAAATTGAGTGGGATATGTTCAGAACGCAAGTTCACCAATGGGAACGCGATCAATATATGAGTCTCTACTAAGAGCGGAAAGCCTTGATACTACTGGTATCGGGGCTTTTTTTCTTTTTGTGGCTAAATCAATGTTAAAAGTATGAAAAGAAAAACAGCCACAAAACAGCCACAAAAAATCAGGAAAATTTTAAAAACCCAAAACATTATTCATATAGGCTTCAAATTGTGCGATGGAATCTTTATTAATCTTGTCACTGATATGTGAATAAACATTCGAAGTGATTTCGATATTTTTATGCCCCAAATGATCTTGAATGTATTTCATACTTGCACCAGATTCTAATAGAAGAACGTCATGTGTATGTCGAAGTGAATGAATTTCTAATTTGGTAAATCTACTTTCTAATTACAAAAATCTCTGCTGAACAGGGGAGCAGGGATTTAGGGATAAAAAGGATATCTTGTATTTTGTCGAAATATGTTGTATGCAACAAGTTAATAATATCGCGAATTTTCAGAATAACAGCGCGCTAAATGTGTCTGATTTGTAGATATACTACGTATAAATTTTTACAAAATAGTTATTTGAATGATTTATACACAAGGAGCATAAAGAAGTAGCGCTCCTTGTTGGAAATGTAATCTATATTTTGTTTTGGGTTACAATCTTAATATTCTCTAGAGGAATAATATCTTGAATTGTTTCTTTAAAGTCAATTTGAATCATTTCTTCAATATTGTCTAAGGAAACTTCAAAATTTGCACATTCCACAGTTTTAATATTTAATAAAGAATAATTTTTATTCTTTTTAAATACTAGATATTGTGTAGTATCTGTTTTCACTATACACCCTAATTAAATACCTAGTTTACTATTGTCTTCAAAATTCGTAAATGTTTCTCCTTTTATATGTATTTCCGATAGATAGTTTATAACATAAATACATTAGTTCATATTGAGAAACCTTACATTATTATTACAATTTTGTAAGGTTTCTGAATATCTAGTGGGCTAGTAATACAGATAGTATAAAAAGGCTCAATTGAATATTTAATAAAATCCTTATTTGGAGAAAGGGAGAAAAAGATGCCTAACAGGAGTTATCAATACCATGTATATAACGAGCATATGAGTTTTATAGTTTCTGTTCCTGTAAAAGAAGATAAATATGTGGAGCGGTTTGCCAAACGTGTAGCAGTGGATTTTTATGAATACACAGAGGAACAAGTCAAAAATGTAAATGTGGAATTCATCGTGAGCTATCGGATGGAATCAGCGATTAATTTAAAAAAGTTAAACAAAGCGTAATAAAATCGTTATTTTAATCTTATCGACACGTTTTGATATAAAAATAACTGCTAGAATTATAGTGAATTGACGTTATTTTTCTTTCTTAATGTATTTGGTCTTGTGGATGGCTTGATGGTAGATTTGAACTATCTGAATGACGACAAGCTGCTTGAATGGTTTACAGGCGGGAGCACTCAATCCTTACAACCACAAGAAGATGTCTTAGGATACCTTACAACAACTGCTGATGTAGCAAATATAATGTAAGTGCCCTTGTAATGAGACAAGCAACAAAAGGGCAAGGGCATACTTATTATGGATGGTATTAAGATGGTGCTCATTTTTGGTATAAAGTGAATCCTGATAATTGGATGAGAGATGATGTAGCAAAAATCAATAAAGACGGAAAATCCACTGGTGTTGTATAGGTAAACAGTGTAGATGTTAACTTACGAAAAGGAGCAAGTACTGGCGACGTTGTTATCAATAAAATTACAGAGAGTTCTGCTTACGATGTACATTACCGATATGAAAATTGGATTTATGTTACAGGTGAAGGCGTTTAAGGTTGGATGTAGTTTGATGAGTCTTATGTGAATTGGTTGAGATAACTAACAAAAAGCCCTGATGAAGTAGGGCTTTTTGTTGTTTGACAAGATGACAGTTTCTTAATCAAACATTGGTTATGACATTACAAATACAAAAGTAGAAAATCTATTACTATATTAAGATAACACGATATTACTGTTATTGGAAGTGTTTTGTTAATAAAAGTAAAAGAAATTAGATGATAAAAAATGCAACTCTTAGAGTTGACTTATTTTTATAGAATTCATTGATTGATGTAACCCATAAATTTTAATCAAAATTCATGAATTTGTTCGTGCAGTGAAGGAGAAGGAGAAATATTAAATAAGAAAAGTGCTTGCTTTTATTTGAAAGGTAGGCACTTTTCTTCTTTACATAAAATGAAACTCCTATGATAAATCGATGTTCACGGTTGAAAATGATGGGTTCTATCTGTAATATTAAAAGGTGCTAATAATTTATGATATAGAAACAAGAATAGGAAAAACTACATGTAAGGGTCTTATTACAACATTATATATCATAGTAGGGGGTTTCGCAGTTTGCGACGTACGTTATATCGATTATTGATTGAACTTACAAACGGTCGTTTTACGTCCTATATATTGCGTAAATTTGCACAGTCTCGTTTAAGCTCAATGATTATTCCATCTTATGCGAAGGTATTTCAAATTAACCAAGATGAGATGGAGAGGGATTTACAAGAGTATCAAACGCTTCATGAATTATTTACGCGTAAATTAAAAGAGGGCAAACGATCAATTGATACAGAAGAGTCTGCTATTGTGAGTCCGGTTGATGGCGTTTTTGCAGATCATGGCCCCATTGATGAGGCAAAAATGTTTGAGATTAAAGGAAAGCAGTATTCAATTGTAGACATGCTTGGTACGGACGAAAGGGCAACGCGTTACGCAGGTGGTACATACATGGTGATTTATTTAAGCCCAAGCCACTACCATCGTATTCATAGTCCGCTTTCTGGTACAGTGACAGAGCGCTTTGTACTTGGAAGGAAGTCATATCCTGTTAATGCAGCAGGTATGAAATATGGAAAAGATACGTTGTCTAAAAACTATCGCTCTGTAACAGAGATAGAGAGCGAAGGCGAGCGGATGGCGCTTGTTAAAGTAGGTGCAATGTTTGTGAATAGTATTGAACTGTTGCATGAGAGAGAAACTATGCAAAAAGGTGAAGAGATGGCCTATTTTACATTTGGCTCCACAGTCGTGCTTTTTTTTGAAAAAGGTATGGTTGAAGTCGTTCAATCATTAGCTAGTGGACAAGAGGTTCGTGTTGGTGAGAAAGTGGCAACTCGATTATAAAAGAGCCGTCTTATAAGATGGCTCTTTTTACAGGTGAAGCAGTATCTATTTCTCACGTAATAGGGGTTCTCGTTCAACTAATCATAAGTGGTTAAATGTCATCTATGGAAGTTTTACTGTATATATACTTAAGACGATTTTAAAAGCTTGTCCTCTAATGAGCGTCTAATGATTTCTTGTTTAATAAGTAAAATGAAGTCAGGATTTAAATTTAGTTCTTTTGCTTTATAATAAGACTCAGTGAGTAATTCAGTAGATAACTGTTCCATATGTTTCGCCGTCAAGGCGGTTCACCTCCTGCGAAAAAGGAAATTTGTCTCATTTAATGTACCAAAAATTGTCTTATGTCACAATCTGTTGGTTATCCACATTCTGTCGTGGATAAGATGTGTGGGAATTGTTGATAATTTTTGAATTAACTGAATTTAGCGGGAGGGAAATTGTGTACAAGTTTATCCACAGATGCATAATCGAAAAATGCTGTCGAAAAATTTTATCCGATTTTAACAGACAGTAGTTGTTAGATGATTTATCTCGCTCTTACAGAAAATCACGAGAAGAATGACTTCCTGTAAGAACCCGATAAGTTCAGCTAACCACTTTGAGAGAAAACCGTTCTCAAAGTAGAAGTTGAACTATACAAAACTCCTCAAAGAGGTGAAAGAGATTGAGTTTATTTTTACCGAATGAATATGTGAAAAACGTGTATCATATTCAACCTGAAGAATTGAAAAACCGAGGTATAAAAGGAATCATTACTGATTTAGATAATACCTTAATCGAATGGGATCGTCCGAATGCGACGCCGCAATTGGAAGAATGGTTTACAAAAATGAAAGAACACGACATTCAAGTGACAGTTGTTTCGAATAATAACGAGCAACGTGTAAAAGATTTTGCTGATCCACTTGGTATTCCGTTTATTCATAGTGCACGTAAGCCGCTTGTTCGCGCTTTTAAACGAGCAATAGCGAAAATGAATTTGCGTGCGGAAGAAGTAGTTGTAATTGGAGATCAATTATTAACAGATGTGCTTGGGGGGAATCGTGTTGGACTGCACACGATTTTAGTTGTTCCTGTTGCACAAACAGACGGGTTTATGACTCGTTTTAACCGGAAAATTGAGCGTAGAATTATGAGTAATATGAAGAAAAAAGGTTTAATTAATTGGGAGGAATAAGCTTGACTGAGACGTTTAAATGTATTGGATGCGGCGTTGCAATCCAAACGGAAAATAAAAATGAAGTTGGTTATGCACCAGCTTCTTCATTAGAGAAAGAGCATATCATTTGTCAGCGTTGTTTTCGCTTAAAGCATTACAATGAAATTCAAGATGTGTCATTAACAGATGATGATTTTTTACGCATTTTAAATGGAATTGGACAATCAGATGCATTAGTTGTTAAGATTGTTGATATTTTTGACTTTAGTGGAAGCTGGCTTCCTGGTCTGCATCGCTTTGTTGGAAATAATAAAGTACTTCTTGTCGGGAACAAAGCAGATTTAATTCCAAAATCAGTAAAGAATGAAAAGCTTACACATTGGATGCGCTATAGTGCAAAACAACTTGGTTTAAAGCCAGAAGAGGTTTTCTTAATTAGTGCAGCAAAAGGCCAAGGTATTGAAGAGCTTGCAAGTGCAATTGAACAATATCGTGACGGAAAAGATGTGTATGTTGTTGGATGTACAAATGTTGGGAAATCAACGTTTATTAACCGTATTATTAAAACGTTTAGCGAGGAAACGGAAAATGTCATTACGACATCACATTTCCCGGGTACAACGCTAGATTTAATTGATATTCCGCTTGATGAAAATTCATCTTTATATGATACACCAGGTATTATTAATCATCATCAAATGGCGCATTACGTTGGGAAACAAAGTTTAAAAATAATTACGCCAACAAAAGAAATTAAGCCGATGATCTTTCAATTGAATGAAGAACAAACGTTATTCTTCGGTGGACTAGCACGATTTGATTATATAAGTGGTGGTCGTCGTTCGTTTACTTGTCATTTATCCAATCGTCTTACGATTCATCGTACGAAGCTTGAAAAAGCAGATGCATTGTATGAAAAGCATGCCGGAGAATTATTAAATCCGCCAACACCAGAAGAACTTGAAAACATGCCTGAGCTTGTAAAGTATGAGTTTACCATTCATGAACCGAAAACAGATGTTGTATTTTCAGGTTTAGGATGGGTAACAGTGAATGAAGCTGGTGCAAAAATTGCAGCGCATGTACCAAAAGGAGTTAGTGTTTCATTACGTAAATCTTTAATTTAAAGTGGTGAGGACTTGTGAAACAATTATATGGCGTAATTGGAAATCCAATTGGACATTCCTTATCACCGCTTATGCATAATGATGCATTTGCCCAGTTAGAGCTGGATGCACATTATCATGCTTTTCTCGTTCAAGAGAGTGAATTAAGCGAAGCGGTGAAAGGGTTGAAGGCACTTGGAGTTGTTGGATTTAATGTGACAACGCCGCACAAGGTTTCGATTATGCAGCATTTAGAAGAAATTGATCCTTTGGCAGAACAAATCGGTGCGGTAAATACAGTGCTTCATAAAGAAGGAAAATTAATTGGCTATAATACAGATGGAATAGGGTATGTTCGTTCATTGCAATCTATTAGTAAAGAGCTATTGACGAACAAACGTATTTTACTGCTCGGAGCCGGCGGTGCGTGCCGTGCAATTTATTATTCACTTGCAGATGCTGGTGTGAAAGAGATTGACATTGCAAATCGTACAGTAGAGAAAGCAGAGCAGCTTATTGCAGAATGTAGAAGTGAAGTCGTGTCTTTGGCGCTTTCCTTAGAAGAAGCAACAGAGAAACAAGCATTGTATGATATTATCATCCATACAACGACAGTAGGGATGCATCCTCGTGTAGAAGATACACCGCTACGCATTCGAGATTTGAAAAAAGGAAGCATTGTATCTGATATTATTTATAATCCGTTTGAAACGAAGTTGTTGCAAGACGCGAAAGCGCACGGGGCGATTGTGCAAAATGGCATTGATATGTTTGTTTTTCAAGGTGCACTTGCATTTGAAATTTGGACGGGACGTTTGCCGAATATAGAACGAATGAAACAAATAGTAATGAAAAAGCTTGGAGGCTAAATATATGTTAACAGGAAAACAAAAACGATTTTTACGTGCAGAGGCGCATCATTTAACGCCAATTTTTCAAGTTGGTAAAGGCGGCGTAAATGAAAATATGGTAAAACAAATTGCAGAAGCGCTAGAAGTACGCGAGTTGATCAAGGTTAGCGTACTGCAAAACTGCGAATTTGATCGCCATGAAGTAGCAGAAGAGGTTTCACAAGGTGCAAAGGCTGAACTTGTACAGGTTATCGGAAGTACAATCGTTTTATATAAAGAATCAAAAGAAAATAAACGCATTGTGTTACCAAAAACAAAGTAACGATTTCTAAAAGTTAGTTGAACCAATCGAGTTCGTATAGGTGCCTCGTTTTGTCATAAATGAGAACTATCACCTATAAGGACAAGGTAAAGGGGCGTTTTCTTTGAAGAAAATCGGAATTATTGGCGGGACATTTGACCCGCCTCATAATGGACATTTGTTAATTGCAAATGAAGTGTATGATACATTGGAGCTTGATGAGGTTTGGTTTCTACCAAATCAAATTCCCCCTCATAAACGAGACAAGGACGTTTCAAGTGTACGTAATCGTTTAGAAATGATTCATTTAGCAATTGAACAAGACATGCATTTCTCTATTTGTTTAGCGGAACTGGAACGAGAAGGTCCGTCTTATACATATGACACTATGTTACAATTGACAAAGGAGTATCCAGACGTTCAATTTTATTTTATTATTGGCGGGGATATGGTGGAGTATTTACCAAAATGGTATAACATCGATGAATTGTTAAAGCTTGTTACGTTTGTCGGAGTTGCTCGTCCTGGTTATACACTTTCTACGCCTTATGACATTGTAACGGTAGAAATTCCGGAATTTGCTGTCTCTTCTTCGCTTCTTCGCGAACGTTTAACAAAGAAGAAGACATGCAAATATTTGCTCCCTAAAGGGGTACAGGAATACATTGAGAGGAATGGGCTATATGGATCGTAAACGAGCGCTTGAAATTGTGAAACAACAAATGCATGAAAAGCGTTATATTCATACAATTGGTGTTATGGAAACGGCTATTGAACTTGCAAAGCAATATGGTGTTGATGAAAAAAAGGCGGAAATGGCAGCAATTTTTCACGATTATGCAAAGTGTAGACCGATTTCAGAAATGGCAGAGATTATTAAGCGAGAACATTTGCCAAAAGATTTATTGCTTTATAATAAAGAATTATGGCATGCGCCGGTCGGGGCATATTTAGTAGAACAAGAAGTCGGTATTACAGATGCTGATATACTACAAGCTATTACGTATCATACGAGTGGACATGAACAGATGACGATGCTTGATAAAGTGATTTACGTGGCGGATTATATTGAGCCTGGTCGTAAGTTTCCAGGCGTTGAAGAAGCACGGAAGTTAGCGCGAGAAGATCTCAATCAAGCGTTATTGTATGCTTTAAAGCATACGATACAATTTTTAATGGAAAAGAATCAAACGATTTATCCATTAACATTTCAAACGTATAATGCAGTCATTAAGGAGGACCTTACGAAATGAAGGATAGAGAATTATTAATATTGGCAGCGCGAGCAGCTGATGATAAAAGAGCAGAAGATATTGTTGTGTTGAATATGCAAGGGATTTCCCCGCTTGCTGATTATTTTGTAATTTGTCATGGTAACTCGGATAAACAAGTGCAAGCAATTTCTCGTGAAATTAAAGAACAAGCACATGAAGTACAAGTCGATGTAAAACGCATGGAAGGCTTTGAAGAAGCACGTTGGGTATTAGTTGACCTTGGTGATGTTGTTGTACACGTATTCCATAAAGATGAGCGTGATTATTATAATTTAGAACGTCTTTGGGGCGATGTACCGCGCGAAGATGTTACAGAAGAGTTAGGTCAATGAGATACGAACAATTTGCATTGTTATACGATGAGCTAATGAATGATGTCCCATATGAAAAATGGGTGGAATTTACGGAACAGAGCTTGGAGCAAATTGGTAAAACAGATGCGAAAATTCTTGATGTTGCTTGCGGAACAGGGAATGTTACGTTACCGCTTGTACAAAAAGGATACGATGTAACAGGAGTAGATTTATCAGAAGAAATGTTAACAATTGCTCAGCAAAAGTTAGGTGAAGAAGGGGAATTTATTCCTTTTTATCAACAAGATATGCGTGAGTTAGATGTTCCAGGCGAGTTCGATTGTGTAACAATTTTTTGCGATTCTTTAAATTATGTACTAGAAGAAGAGGGCATCCAAGAGACATTCCGACGTGTGTATCATCATTTGCGCCCAGATGGTTTGTTTTTGTTTGATGTGCACTCTCTTTATAAAATTCATCACGTATTTCAAAATGAAACGTATACAATGAATGAAGATGAAATCTCTCTCATTTGGAACTGTTTCCTAGGTGAAGAGCCGAACAGTGTAGAGCATGATTTGACATTTTTTGTACGAGATGAAGAAGAGGAAGTGTATCATCGGTTTGATGAATTGCATATGCAGCGTACATATCCTGTTGAAGAACTGACGAAGTGGCTAGAAAAATCTGGTTTTACTGTTCTTCGTGTAACAGGAGACTTCGAAAGAATGGAAGTCACAGAACAAACAGAGCGAATCTTCTTTGTCGCTACAAAAAATGCATAATAAAAAAGCAACCATTCTCGGTTGCTTTTTTATTAGATAGCAAAAAATAAAATATTTTATGAAGGAATATAGTTGTTTTTGTCGTAAAAGATATATTAATGTTTATTAAATTGCTGTTCTATGTGCTCTACATCTTCTTCGTACTTTTCATGTGTTCGTTTTAACACCTTGTTAAACAAATCTCCAAGATGTTCTTCTAAAACACGAATCCCTTCTCCTGTTATACCTCCTTTTACGCAAACTTTCTCCTGTAAAGTTGGCAAGGTGAAAATTTGCTTCTCTAGCAGTTTTCCCATTCCAATAATCATTTCACTCGTTAAAATAGTAGCTTCTTCACGTGTAATATTTGTTTCCTCGACAGATGCGTCAATAAAACGTTGTAATAAGTAGCTGAAAAATGCCGGGCCGCAGCTTGCGATATCGGATGCTACTCTTGTGATATTCTCTTCAATGATGATAGGTTTAGAGATTTTTTGAAACAAGTTCAATATACGTCTTTGCCATTCTTGTGAGCAGTTTTTCCCAAATGTGCATAGAGAGCCCCCGGCTAAGGCGCGATTTGTAATACTTGGAATAACACGAGCAACGTGACAAGATACGATTGTTTCTAATTGTCCGGTAGATATGGGACTTGTAATAGAGATCAGACATTTATCGTTGGTAAGAATTGAAGCATGCTTTGTCAAAATAGGATGTATGTCTAATGGTTTTACACAAATAAAAATTAGCTCAGAGCGTTCGATTACTTCTTGGATTGTTTTTGCTATATGAATAGAAGGATACTTCTCTTTTATATGATATGCTTTTGCGAAAGTACGATTAATGATAGTAAGACACGAAGGTTTGACAGCGCGGGCTTCGATACATGCGTCAATAAGTATATTCCCCATATTTCCTGTTCCTATTATTCCTATGTTCAATGTTTCATCCCCTCCTTCGTAACATCTTTCTCCTAAACAATATGAAGTTTATTTTGAATTTATGAATTAGAGGTGCAAAATGATGATGATGAATTTGCCGAGAAAGTGGTTAGTTTTGTTTGCAGCAATTGGTGTTGTCAGTATTTTATTTGTATGGCAAACAAAAGGTGAACAAGGACAATCGGCAGTGAAAGTGGAAGCGAACGCGAAGATAGAAGAAAGAAAGGAGAAAACAAAGGTAACAGAATCTAAATTGCCATCAAAAACGATTATCGTTGATACGAAAGGAGCTGTGCATCGTGAAGGGGTATATGAGTTGCAAAGCGGAGCACGGGTGAAAGATGCTGTTGAAAAGGCAGGAGGATTTTTACCGGAAGCAGATGTAACAAAAGTAAATTTAGCGCAGCTTGTACAAGATCAAATGATGATTTATGTGCCGAAAAAAGGAGAAGCCGCTGCGAATGGATCGCCTGTGTCAGAAGGGAAAATACAAATAAACACAGCAACAAAGGAGCAGCTTGAAAAAATATCTGGCATTGGTCCTAGGAAAGCAGAAAATATTATCAAGTATCGCGAGCAGCACGGTCCCTTTCAAAAAGTAGAAGATTTATTAGAAATCGATGGAATTGGTGAAAAATCACTGGGAAAAATTAAAGATGAAATAATTGTTCCTTAAATAAATCATTGACGACTTTTTTCTTCTTTCGCTACACTATAAGAAGATTTCAAAAGAAGGTGAAGATAATGGAACGAGTTTCTTGGGATCAATATTTTATGACACAAAGTCATTTATTATCACTTCGCAGCACGTGTACAAGGCTTGCCGTTGGCGCGACAATTGTGCGTGATAAACGTATTATTGCTGGTGGTTATAATGGATCGATTGCTGGCGGTGTGCATTGTATAGATGAAGGCTGCTATGTGATTGATAATCATTGTGTGCGTACAATTCATGCCGAAATGAATGCGCTGCTGCAATGTGCGAAATTTGGTGCGAAAACAGATGGTGCGGAAATTTATGTTACCCATTTTCCGTGTTTGCATTGCTGTAAAGCGATTATTCAAAGTGGTATTACAGCCGTGTATTACGCACAAGATTATAAAAATCATCCGTATGCACTTGAGTTATTTGCACAAGCAAATGTAAGAGTAAAACATGTTCCTCTTGCATTTGACGTAACAACATTAGAAGAACAACAGAAAATGCGGGAGCTAAAACAGTTTGTATCTTCGTTACAAACGGATGAAATGACGTTAGAACAGTTGCAACAAGTATTACAACAAGTAAAAAATATGGTATAAACCGTGAGGTGAGTACGTGTTGTGCGGGCAATGGAGCTACGTTGCAATCTCAGCTATCTTTGGGATTGCAACAGCTTATTCCTCTTTTTCTATCGTTCCTTTTCTTATATTTGGTTGTTATTGTGTAGTTTGTATTTCGCGTATCTCTTTTCCTCTATTCTCCTTGATTATCCTCGCGTTTGGCCTTACCTATGTATACGCAATCTATGTAGATGCGCAAAATCATTCTATGCTCTCTTTTCGAGAAACAGACGTAATAGGTACAATTCAAAGTACGCCGATTATAAATGGAAATCGTCTTTCTTTCCAGTTGCAAATGAATGATGACGAAACGGTCCAGTTGTTTTACAAAATCCCTTCTCGTGAATTAAAAGAAAAATTGAAGCAGTTAACACCTGGTATGGTGTGTACGTTTACTGGAACGTTGAAAGAACCACCATCTCCTCGTAATTTTTATGCGTTTGATTATAAGGATTATTTATATAAACAGCATATTCATGCTCTTTTTGAAGTGGAATCAATTTCGAATTGTGTGCAAAAAGATATTTCATTTGTTCATTGGTTATTTTCGATGCGACAAGCAGCTGTTTCTTATATAGGAGAGACTTTTTCGGGGCAGTCAGCAGCTTTTATGAATGCTTTATTGTTTGGTGATCGTCAATATATGGCGTTTGAAGTTGAAGAACAGTATCAACAGTTTGGACTTGTTCATTTATTAGCAATATCAGGATCGCACATTGTTTTGTTAACTGCAATATGTTATTTTGTATCACTTCGAATTGGTATGACGCGTGAAAGCGCAACGATGCTTCTGCTTGTTTGTGTTCCGTTATATATGTTTTGTGCAGGGGCTTCACCATCTGTTGTTCGGGCATCTATAGCAGCTGTTATTGTATTTGTAGCCCTTACGCGAGCAGTGCGAGTGTCTGGGATGGATGCTTTAAGTATGACATTAATAATCATGCTTTTTTATAATCCGTATGTATTATTTGATATCGGGTTTCAGTTTTCATTTGTTGGAAGTTTTTCTCTTTTATTGTCTTCATCACGTCTGTTAGCGAATGAAAATGGTATAGTGAAAAATTCTATATATCTTTCCGTTATTTCTCAATTGACGAGTACACCTATTTTGCTTTATCACTTCGGCTATCTTTCTCCTTACAGTATCATTCTTAATATAATTTATGTCCCGTTTTTATCTTTACTGGTTTTACCGGTGTGTATAGTCATTCTTGTATGTCTTATATGTCTTCCCATTGTGTCTCAATGGTTAGCGGATCTGTTGTCCTTATGTATACATGTTTCAAATGTCATACTTCAAATGTGCGAGGCTTTACCGTTTGTACGTCTTACCTTTGGACAAACCCAGCCATTTCTCGTTGTTTTATATTGTATAAGTATTGTAACTGTTCTTTTATCATGGGAAGGGCTTATATGGAGAAAATATCGCCTATTGTTTCTATCGATGTTTCTCCTCCTTAGTACATGCCACTATGCATTTCCATATGTAAATGCAAACGGAAGTGTTACTTATATTGACGTCGGACAAGGGGACGCCATTTTGATTCGCCTTCCATACAATCAAGGGACGTATTTAATTGATACTGGCGGAACACTTCCGGTAAAGAAAGAAGAATGGCAGCAGAAAAAACATGAATTTTCTGTTGGACATGATATTCTCGTTCCTTTTTTACAAAAAGAGGGTGTACGGATGATTGATAAATTAATTGTGACACATGGAGATATGGATCATATGGGAGCAGCGCAAGAGGTAATGCAATCTATTGCGGTGAAAGAAGTTGTCTTAGGAAAGAAGATAAAATTCTCCTTGCTTGAACAACAAATACAGCAGCTTGCTATGCAAAAGAATGTGTCCGTTCGAATTGTAGAAAAGGGAGATAGCTGGAAGGCAGGAGAGACGGTGTTTTCAGTATTATCACCAGAAGGAGAAGAAAAAGAAGATAATAATCAATCTATTGTACTTTGGACAAAAATAGGGGGATTAACATGGTTGTTTACGGGCGATCTAGAAGAAGCTGGTGAGAATCGCTTCATACAAAGGTATCCAGAGCTGCATGCAGACGTTTTAAAGGTTGGGCATCACGGAAGTAAAACGTCATCTTCAGGGCAGTTTTTAGATGCTGTTCAGCCGAAAAAAGCCATTATTTCTGTTGGAGAGAACAATCGTTATGGACATCCGTATATTGAAGTATTAGAGCGTTTAAAGGAGCGTGGAATTGAGGTGTGGAGAACCGATGAACAAGGGGCAATTTCTTACGTTTTTCGAGGAGAGGCGGGAACATTTCACAGCAAGTTAACATATGATGAAACACAGAAAAAAAGAAGACTGCCACATGCAGTCTTTAAGAACCAATAAATTTAACGACTGTTGCGATGATAAATAAAGTGGTAAAAAATCCGAATGAAACGATAAAGCCTACCCCTGAGTCGACAGCGTCATTACGCTTACTTTGAACGTTTTTTTCAAATTCATTCATCTTTGAATCCCTCCCAACATTCCACTTTAGTATAAAATATTGTCAGAAAAAAATCTACAATTTATCATGTTATTCGTGGTCCGTAATTTCATTATTGACGAAAAATTCACAATATTTAGATTTAGTGGTTAGTAAAGTCTCTTTTCAAGATTTTGAGCGGTGGGATAACTGCCGTTTAAAGCTCGATTGGTTCAAAGCTTTTCCAAGTGTGCTAACAGTTGTCATTCATAGCTCGTAAGGTAGGTGCAAACAATAAAATCAAGGTGGTCACCGTTACGAAATAAGATTCCCGGGGCTTATTTTGTAACGTTTTATATAGATCAAGGAACGGGTAGCTGCCTGTTCCTTTGGACTTGTAAAACGGCAGTTGTCACATTACTATAAGTATATAAAGTGTTAGGGAGTAGGAAATTACATGAGTGATATACATAAAAAAATAAAGAAAAAGCAATTTGCTTCGTTATACTTGTTATATGGAACAGAGGCGTATTTTATAAATGAAACACTTCGGCTTTTGACATCAGAAGCGTTAGCTGAAGAGGATCGAGAGTTCAATGTTGTTACGTATGACATGGAAGAAGCATACATAGAGGAAGTTGTTGAGGATGCAAGGACGCTTCCTTTTTTTGGAGAACGTAAAATTATCGTTGTAAAATCACCGTTGTTTTTAACATCGCAAAAAGCAAAAATTGAGCAAAACGTTAAAGTGCTAGAAGAATATATTGCTGAACCTTCACCATTTTCTATCCTTGTGTTTATTGCTCCTTTTGAAAAATTGGACGAGCGTAAAAAAGTTACGAAGCTCTTGAAAAAAACAGCGGATGTAGTAGAAGCAAATACTATGCAAGTGCAAGATGTACGTAAATGGATTATAAGCCGCACGGAAGAAATGCATATTCAAATAGAAGAAGCGGCAGTTAGTTTATTGTTAGAGCTTGTTGGAAGCAATGTAACCATGCTTGCTAAGGAAATGGATAAACTGACATTATATGTGGGAGCAGGCGGTGAAATTACGGCAAAGCTTGTCGCAGAACTCGTTCCAAAGTCTGTTGAACAAAATGTATTTTCTTTAACAGAAAAGGTAGTGAAAAAAGATATAGCAGGTGCGATGCGCATTTTAGAAGGGCTATTCACACAACAAGAAGAGCCGATTAAATTGCTTGCGCTTCTTGTGAGTCAATTTCGTTTATTATATCAAGTGAAAGAACTTCAGCAGCGCGGGTATGGGCAAAATCAAATTGCATCGCACATCGGTGTACATCCATATCGTGTAAAGTTGGCTATGAATCAAACAAATTCTTTCTCGTTTGAAGCGTTAAAACGAGTGATTCACGAACTTGCTGAGGCAGATTATAATATGAAGACAGGAAGAATGGATAAACGTCTTGTACTAGAATTTTTTCTCATGCGTTTAAATCATATTGGATAGTGGAAAAATGTTCATGTAGACAACTACATGAACATTTTTTTAGGAAAATAAAAAACGACCCGAATGGATCGTTTTTTTAAACGCTTACGCGTTTACTTGTTTCGCTAAGCGAGATTTTTGACGAGATGCAACGTTTTGGTGGATAAGACCTTTACGAGCTGCTTTGTCAAGTTTTTTAGAAGCTACTTTGTATGCTTCTTTTGCTGTTTCAAGATCGTTATTGTTAACTAAAGCTTCTACAGTTTTAACAGCTGTACGCATGTCAGACTTGATAGAAGCGTTATGTGCACGACGCTCTTCGCTAAGTTTAGCGCGTTTGATAGCAGATTTAATGTTTGCCATATATTTCACCTCCCTGGTGCGATCGAGTGACTCGATTCTTACATAGAACAAGTGATATTCTATCAAACGAAGAAGAGAATTGCAATAGTGAGAACGATGAAATTTCAATATAGGAAAAGAATGTCTGAAAATAAATTGGGGAATTCTAATGAATATTGATTATAAATAGTGGAGGAGATTGTATGAGCGAACCGCTTGATTTAAGTAAATACGGGATTCGAACAGATCTTGCATTAGAAGCTCACCAAATGCTGCAAGAGAAGCAAGAAGAAAAAACTGCTATTCAAGGTGTAATTGTAAAAGAGCGCGAAGAAGAAGGGATTACAATTACAAAGGTGACGATTGATGAAAGTGCTGTTGAGGCGATGGGAAAGAAATCTGGAAATTATTTAACTTTAGAAGTACAAGGAATTCGTCAGCAAGATACCGCGTTGCAACAAAAAGTAGAAGGGATTTTTGCAAAGGAATTTTCGCACTTTCTAAAAGAAATTGGCATAAGTGAAGAAGCGAGTTGCTTAATTGTTGGTCTTGGTAATTGGAATGTAACGCCGGATGCCTTAGGGCCAATTGTTGTAGAGAATGTCCTTGTTACGCGCCATTTGTTTAAGCTGCAGCCGGAAAGTGTTGAGGAAGGGTTTCGGCCTGTCAGTGCAATTCGACCGGGGGTTATGGGGATTACAGGGATTGAAACGAGCGATATGATTTATGGTGTCATTGAAAAGACAAAACCAGACTTTGTAATTGCGATTGATGCGCTTGCTGCTCGTTCTATTGAACGGGTAAATAGTACCATCCAAATTTCGGATACTGGTATTCACCCAGGCTCTGGTGTTGGGAATAAACGAAAAGAATTGAGTAAAGATACGTTAGGTATACCGGTGATTGCGATTGGCGTTCCGACCGTTGTAGATGCAGTTTCAATTACAAGTGACACAATTGATTTTATTTTAAAGCATTTTGGGCGTGAGATGCGTGAGGGAGGAAAACCATCTCGTTCTTTACTTCCAGCCGGTTTTACATTTGGAGAGAAGAAGAAGCTAACAGAAGAAGATATGCCGGATGAAAAAAGCCGCAATATGTTTTTGGGAGTTGTTGGTATGTTAGAAGAAGAAGAGAAGAGAAAGTTAATTTATGAAGTGCTAGCACCGCTAGGACATAATTTAATGGTAACACCTAAAGAAGTGGATGCGTTTATTGAAGATATGGCGAATCTAATTGCGAGTGGTTTGAACGCAGCTCTTCATCATCAAGTTGATCAAGACAACACAGGGGCATATACGCATTGATTGGAAAAGGAGAAATAAGAAGTGGAGCAGTTTACACGTAAATGCATCATTGTCGTTGTTAGTGCATTTCTTATAACGTTAGCGGGTATACAAGTTGCCAATAGCGGATTGAAACGAATGAAAGGCTATAACGATCCGACATATGAGCAAATTGCTCACATAACAGGAACAAACTACGGGGGTATAGAAAAAGGAATTATTGGAAATGAATTTTCCATTGAAGATAAACAAAAACAACTAGAAGAATTAAAAAGTTTTAATATGTTTGAGAGTATGGGGAAAGGATTGACTTATTTGGTGAAAAATGTCATTTGCAGCATAACATATACCATTGTTGATAAAATAAAAGGTGCATTTCATTAATTTAAAGTGTAAAAAAAGAGCTATCCTACGTACGAGTAGGATAGCTTATTGTATTTTAGGAAAGGTTTGTCTATTGTTTACGAATTGCATATGATAAAAGTAAGAGTACTTGCTTATAACGTAACACCAGTTTTCATTGAATCTTTTTCCTTGTATTGATATAATCAGTGCTAGTGTATATTGGCGAGATTAATAGGAGTGATAAATAGATGAACAAAGAAGAAAGAGCAAAAAGGCAGTCTAAAATTCGTAACTTTTCCATTATTGCTCACATTGATCACGGGAAGTCAACGTTGGCAGACCGTATTTTGGAGAAAACAAATGCGTTAACACAACGCGAGATGAAAGCGCAGTTGCTTGACTCCATGGATTTAGAGCGTGAGCGCGGGATTACAATTAAATTAAATGCAGTACAATTAACGTATAAAGCGAAAGACGGAGAAGAATATATTCTTCACTTAATTGATACACCAGGACACGTCGATTTTACGTATGAAGTATCTCGTAGTTTAGCGGCTTGTGAAGGTGCGATACTTGTTGTAGATGCGGCGCAAGGGATTGAGGCGCAAACATTAGCAAACGTATATTTAGCACTTGATAATAACTTAGAGATTTTACCGGTTATTAACAAAATCGACTTGCCAAGCGCTGACCCAGAGCGTGTTCGCCAAGAGGTAGAAGATGTAATTGGATTAGATGCATCTGAAGCTGTTCTTGCTTCTGCAAAAGCAGGCATTGGTATTGAAGATATTTTAGAGCAAATCGTTGAGAAAGTACCAGCTCCAGCAGGTGATTCGGAAGAACCATTACAATGTATGATCTTCGATTCCTTATATGATCCGTACCGCGGTGTAATCGCATATATTCGTGTCGTAAACGGTACAGTAAAAGTTGGCGATAAAGTACGTATGATGGCAACGGGTAAAGAGTTTGAAGTAACAGAAGTTGGTGTATTTACACCGAAAACAACGCAACGTCAAGAGTTAACAGTAGGTGATGTAGGATTCTTGGCAGCATCTATTAAAAACGTAGGTGATACGCGTGTAGGGGATACGATTACACATGCAAAACGCCCAGCAGCAGAAGCTTTACCAGGGTATCGTAAATTAAATCCAATGGTATTCTGTGGTTTATATCCAATCGATTCTGCACGTTATAATGATTTACGTGATGCATTAGAAAAGCTAGAATTAAATGATTCTGCTCTTGAATTTGAACCAGAAACGTCTCAAGCACTTGGATTTGGTTTCCGCTGTGGATTCTTAGGCTTACTTCATATGGAAATCATTCAAGAACGTATTGAGCGCGAATTTAAAATTGATTTAATTACAACAGCACCAAGTGTTATTTATAAAGTATATTTAACAAACGGTGAAGACATGATAGTTGATAACCCATCTAACATGCCGGATCCACAATCTATTGATCGTGTGGAAGAACCTTATGTAAAAGCATCTATTATGGTTCCAAACGATTATGTTGGCGCAGTTATGGAAATTTGCCAAGGAAAACGTGGTACATTTATTGATATGCAATATTTAGATGAAACACGTGTTACGTTGACATACGAAATCCCACTTTCTGAAATCGTATATGACTTCTTCGATCAATTAAAGTCAAATACAAAAGGATATGCATCTTTTGATTACGAGCTAATTGGCTATAAACCATCTAAGCTTGTGAAGATGGATATTTTATTGAATAATGAGCAAGTTGATGCGTTATCCTTTATTGTGCATCGTGATTCAGCATATGATCGTGGAAAAGTAATTGTAGAAAAATTAAAAGAGTTAATTCCAAGACAACAGTTTGAAGTGCCTATACAGGCGACAATCGGAAATAAAGTTGTGGCACGTTCTACAATTAAAGCGATGCGTAAAAACGTATTAGCAAAATGTTACGGCGGTGACATTTCCCGTAAACGTAAACTTCTTGAAAAACAAAAAGAAGGTAAGAAGCGCATGAAATCTGTTGGTTCTGTAGAAGTACCGCAAGAAGCATTCATGGCTGTACTGAAAATGGATGATAACTAATAAAAAAGAAGCCGTACAAACGGCTTCTTTTTATTTAGGGAGCAGAAATCAAAACATGTAAAGTTTCGGTTAATATTTAGACATCTTTGTATCTCTCCTATACAATAGTGGTGATGCTTTTGATTGTAAGAGGAAGAATGTGAATGGAGAAAGTTCGCATAGGATTACAGAAGTAAATAAACCTCCGAAGTGCGGAGGTTTTCTTTTTAGAAAGGTAGGAACAGAATTTGATACAAGCTGCATATATCCATATTCCGTTTTGTCAGCATATTTGTCACTATTGTGATTTTAATAAAGTGTTTATTGAACGTCAGCCAGTTGAACAATACTTGCAATATTTAGAGAAAGAAATTGTGAATACAATCAACAAAACACCTTTTAAAGAAATGAAAACGATTTTCGTTGGTGGAGGAACGCCAACAGCGCTAAATATGGAACAAACAAAGCAATTGCTAGATATTATTAATCGGCGTTTACGTCCGTTTGCGCCAAGTTGTGAACTGACTTTTGAAGCGAATCCAGGAGATCTACCAAAAGAGAAATTAAATCTTCTACTAGAAGGCGGCGTAAATCGGATTAGTTTTGGTGTGCAAACGTTTCGAGATGAATTACTGAAAAAAATTGGACGCCAGCATACGAGAGAAGATGCGTTTATAGCGATTCGTGAGGCGAAGGAAGTAGGTTTTACAAATATTAATGTCGATTTAATTTATGCACTGCCGGGTCAAACGATAGAAGATGTGCAAGAAACGTTAGAGATTGCATTTACCCTAGGGGTTCAACATTTCTCTGCATATTCTTTAATTGTTGAACCAAAAACAGTCTTTTATAATTTAATGAATAAAGGAAAGTTGAGACTCCCAGGTGAAGATAGTGAAGCTAAAATGTATGAAATTGTGATGGATGAGATGGAAAAGCACGGTTATCAGCAGTATGAAATTAGTAATTTTTCAAAAGAGGGTTATGAAAGTAGACATAACCTCACTTATTGGAATAATGAAGAGTACTATGGTTTCGGAGCTGGCGCTCATAGTTACGTAAATGGCGAGCGAATTCAAAATGTAGGTCCACTAAAACAATATTTTACGAAAATTGATGAGACAGGTCTGCCGTATTTAGACGTTCATACAGTAACAGCGCAAGAAAAAATGGAAGAAGAGTTGTTTTTAGGGCTTCGAAAAACAGCGGGTGTTTCGAAAGTAGAATTTAGTAAAAAATTCGGTGTAGAGATGAACGACATCTTTGCAAAACAATTACGTCACAATAAGCAACATGAATTGCTGCAAGAAACAAATAATCATGTCTGTTTAACAAGAAAAGGGAAGTTATTAGGAAATGAAGTCTTTCAATCATTTTTAGTGGATTAACTTAATATGAGATTTTGCTGTATTCCGTTCTATATATAAGTTAAAAAACCGACATAAAAACCCCTTTCTTTTTAGGGGGGCGAGAGCATCTAGCCAAGCATAGAAACGGTCAGGGCCTTTTCCTACCACATGCAAGGTTTAAAACAGAAGGAGAAAGCAAGTAGCGGTCATGTTGTATTTTGCATAGCAGCAACTTATATGTCGAAAAAATGGATATATATAACAGCAAGTGCAGCAAGGTGAATCAAGAAGAGAGACCGTCTGTAAGAGCCCGATTGGCAGGGCTAATTAGCAGCAAAAAGTCGTGCTGCTAAAAGTTTCGCTGTATCTCATCACGTTTCCGTTGACAATTCAATATCAATTTTGGTAAGTTAGTAATAGATTTAGCACTCGAAACACAAGAGTGCTAACAGAGGTGATGATGAAATGCTTACGGAACGTCAGCTCTTAATTTTACAGACGATAATTGACGATTTTATCGGATCAGCACAACCTGTTGGATCAAGAACATTATCTAAGAAAGAAGAAATTACATTTAGCTCAGCAACAATTCGAAATGAAATGGCTGACTTAGAAGAATTAGGGTTTATTGAAAAAACACATAGTTCTTCAGGGCGCGTTCCTTCTGAAAAAGGGTATCGTTTTTATGTAGATCATCTTCTTGCACCGCAACATTTGCTCAGTGAGGATATTGTACAAATTAAAGACTTGTTCGCTCAAAGGGTTTTTGAAGCAGAAAAGCTTGCGCAGCAATCCGCGCAAATTTTATCAGAAATCACGAATTATACGGCAATTGTTCTTGGGCCAAAAGTAAGTGCGAATAAGTTGAGAAATGTACAAATTCTTCCGCTTGGTCATCAAACAGCGGTTGCAATTATTGTAACTGATACAGGACATGTGCAAAGTAAAACAATCACAGTTCCGGAATCTGTTGATTTGCAAGATTTGGAAAAAATGGTTAACATTTTGAATGATAAGTTGTCTGGTGTACCGATGTCAGAACTGCATAATAAAATCTTTAAAGAAATTGTAATGGTTTTGCGTCAGTACGTTCATAATTATGATAGTGTTATGAAGATGTTAGATGGTACATTCCAATTTCCGTTATCTGAAAAAGTGTATTTTGGTGGAAAAACAAATATGCTTGCGCAGCCAGAATTCCATGATATTCAAAAGGTTCGATCATTATTAAATATGATTGAAAATGAAGATGCCTTTTATGACATCTTAAAGAGTAAACAAATTGGCATTCAAGTGAAAATTGGCCGTGAGAACTCTTCTGCTGCAATGGAAAATTGTAGTTTAATTTCTGCGACATACTCGATTGGAGATGAGCAGCTTGGAACAATTGCGATTTTAGGACCAACAAGAATGCAATATTCTCGTGTCATTAGTTTGTTGCAATTGTTTACAAAACAATTTACGGATGGACTGAACGGTTTGTATAAACCGAAATAATAAGAAACTTTCATTTGGGGCGGGGATCTTCCCTGCTACGGGTGAGTAGTTGAATATAAGAAATTAGGTAGCTGGGTTCGTGCTGATTTATGCCTGCCCTGCCTTTTTAAGGAGGTGAAAGTTGTGGAAGAGCGTAATGAACAAGTGGTAGAAGAAGTAAAAGTAAAAGAAGCGCAAACAGAAGAAGCTGTAGCACTAGAAAATAGCGAAGAAACTGTTGAAGAAAAAAGTGAAGCTGCTCTTTTACAAGAAAAAGTAGATGAATTACAAGCGAAATTGACGGAAACGGAAGGTCGCATGCTTCGTCTACAAGCTGATTTTGAAAACTATAAGCGCCGTGTTCAACTAGAAAAGCAAGCGGCTGAAAAATATAGATCACAAAGCCTTGTGTCAGATATTTTGCCGGCTCTTGATAACTTTGAAAGAGCAATGCAGGTAGAAGCAAATGATGAGCAGATGAAATCCTTATTACAAGGGATGGAAATGGTATATCGTCAGTTGCAAGAAGCATTAGCAAAAGAAGGTGTTGAAGCGATTGAAGCTGTTGGAAATCAGTTTGATCCGCATGAACATCAAGCTGTTATGCAAGTAGAAGACAGTGAATTTGAATCAAATGCGGTTGTGGAAGAATTCCAAAAAGGCTATAAGCTAAAAGATCGTGTGATTCGACCATCAATGGTAAAAGTAAATCAATAATTACATAAATGTAGGAGGTTTTGTCATGAGTAAAATTATCGGTATTGACTTAGGTACAACAAACTCTTGTGTAGCTGTTATGGAAGGCGGAGAGCCAAAAGTTATTCCAAATCCAGAAGGTAACCGTACAACTCCTTCTGTTGTAGCTTTCAAAAATGAAGAGCGTCAAGTAGGGGAAGTAGCGAAGCGTCAAGCAATTACGAACCCAAATACAATCATGTCTGTTAAACGTCATATGGGTACAGACTACAAAGTAGAAGTTGAAGGTAAAAACTACACACCTCAAGAAATTTCTGCAATCATTTTACAAAACTTAAAAGCTTCTGCTGAAGCGTACTTAGGTGAAACAGTAACGAAAGCTGTTATCACAGTACCAGCATACTTCAACGATGCAGAGCGTCAAGCAACAAAAGATGCAGGCCGCATTGCTGGTTTAGAAGTAGAACGTATTATTAACGAACCAACAGCAGCTGCGCTTGCTTACGGTTTAGAAAAACAAGATGAAGAACAAAAAATCTTAGTATATGACTTAGGCGGCGGTACGTTTGACGTATCTATCCTTGAATTAGCAGATGGAACATTTGAAGTTATTTCAACTGCTGGTGACAACCGTCTTGGTGGTGACGACTTTGACCAAGTGATCATTGATCATTTAGTAGCTGAATTCAAAAAAGAAAATAACATTGATTTAAGCCAAGATAAAATGGCACTTCAACGTTTGAAAGATGCAGCTGAAAAAGCGAAAAAAGATCTTTCTGGTGTAACGCAAACACAAATTTCATTACCATTCATTAGTGCTGGAGCTGCTGGTCCATTACACTTAGAATTAACTTTAACAAGAGCGAAATTCGAAGAGCTTTCAGCTAACCTTGTTGAAAGAACATTAGAACCAACTCGTCGTGCGTTAAAAGATGCTGGTCTTTCTCCAAGTGAATTGGATAAAGTTATTCTTGTTGGTGGTTCTACTCGTATCCCAGCGGTACAAGAAGCGATTAAACGTGAAACTGGTAAAGAACCATATAAAGGTGTTAACCCTGATGAAGTTGTAGCATTAGGTGCTGCAGTACAGGGTGGCGTACTTACTGGTGATGTAAAAGGCGTTCTATTATTAGACGTAACTCCACTTTCTTTAGGTATTGAAACTATGGGTGGCGTATTCACAAAATTAATCGAGCGTAACACAACAATTCCAACAAGTAAGTCACAAGTGTTCTCAACTGCTGCTGATAACCAACCTGCAGTAGACATTCACGTATTACAAGGTGAGCGTCCAATGTCAGCTGACAACAAAACATTAGGTCGCTTCCAATTAACAGATATCCCACCAGCACCACGTGGTATTCCACAAATCGAAGTAACATTCGATATTGATGCGAACGGTATCGTAAATGTACGTGCAAAAGACTTAGGAACAAGCAAAGAACAAACAATTACAATTCAATCTTCTTCAGGTCTTTCTGATGAAGAAGTAGATCGTATGGTTCAAGAAGCGGAAGCAAATGCTGATGCTGACCAAAAGCGTAAGGAAGAAGTGGAACTTCGTAATGAAGCTGATCAACTTGTTTTCCAAACAGATAAAGTTGTAAAAGACTTAGAAGGCAAAGTAGATGCAGCTGAAGTAGCGAAAGCAACAGAAGCAAAAGATGCATTACAAGCGGCAATCGAGAAAAATGATCTTGATGAAATCCGTGCGAAAAAAGATGCACTTCAAGAAATCGTACAACAATTAACTGTAAAATTATATGAACAAGCTCAAGCTGCTGCAGGGGCACAGCAAGCAGAAGGCGCACAAGGCAATGCAGGCGCAAAAAACGATAATGTAGTAGACGCTGAGTTTGAAGAAGTAAAAGAAGATAAATAATCAAATAAGTAAGATGACAAAAAGTCAAAGTCAAGCGTGCCTTGGCTTTGGCTTTTTTCACGAGTGAAGAAAAGACTGGGTATACATG
Source organism: Bacillus sp. JJ864 (assembly GCF_036963045.1). NCBI lineage: Bacteria > Bacillati > Bacillota > Bacilli > Caryophanales > Bacillaceae > Bacillus > Bacillus sp. JJ864. The sequence goes on from NZ_JBALLY010000002.1 coordinate 36,502, forward strand.
GAGTCTTTTGTGTGAGAGTCCAATCTTTTTCTTTTTGCATACTGTAAGTGAGGAAACAGTGTTGCAAAGCACTTTCTTTCGATGTTAAAATTACGTTTATGTGAAAGGATTCGGGGGTTACAAACTTATGAGTAAACGAGATTACTATGAGGTGCTCGGCATTAGCAAGGGTGCTTCAAAAGATGAGATTAAAAAAGCATATCGTCGTTTGGCGAAAAAGTATCATCCAGATGTAAGTACTGAAGAAAATGCAATTGAAAAATTTAAAGAAGTGCAAGAAGCATACGAAGTATTAAGTGATGATTCAAAACGTGCGCAGTACGATCAATTTGGTCATGCTGATCCAAATCAAGGCTTTGGCGGAGGCGACTTCGGTGGTGGCTTTGGCTTTGAAGACATCTTCAGTTCATTCTTTGGTGGTGGAGGCGGTAGACGTCGTGATCCAAATGCACCGCGTCAAGGGGCAGACCTTCAATATCAAGTTTCTTTAAATTTTGAAGAGGCAATTTCTGGTAAAGAAATGGATATTGAAATTCCAGCTGAAGATCCTTGTAATACATGTAACGGTAGCGGAGCAAAACCTGGAACTTCAAAGGAAACATGTTCACATTGTTCTGGAACAGGTCAAGTTAGTGTGGAGCAAAACACACCATTTGGTCGCATTGTGAATCGTCAAGCTTGTAGACACTGCTCTGGAACAGGCCAAATTATTAAAGAGAAATGTACAACATGTCATGGATCTGGAAAAGTACGTAAACGCAAAAAAATTAATGTTAAAATTCCAGCAGGTATTGATAACGGTCAACAAATTCGCGTTACTGGTAAGGGAGAAGCTGGTATTAACGGCGGCCCGGCAGGAGACTTATATGTAGTAGTGCGTGTGAAAGATCATGAATTCTTCCATCGCGAAGGTGATGATATTATTTGCGAAATGCCATTAACATTCGCACAAGTAGCACTTGGGGATGAAGTGGAAGTTCCGACAGTGCAGGGGAAAGTAAAATTAAAAATTCCAGCAGGAACACAAACAGGAACAGAATTCCGTTTAAAAGGAAAAGGTGCGCCAAACGTACGCGGATATGGGCAAGGTGATCAATATGTAGTAGTACGTGTTGTTACGCCGACGAAATTAACATCGCACCAAAAAGATTTATTAAAAGAATTTGCAGGTCAAGAAGATCATGATGATAGCCTATTTGGAAAGCTTAAGAGAGCTTTTAAAGGGGAATAATGGAAATAAAAAATGGAGTTGGTAAATTGTGAAATGGTCAGAAATTAGTATTCATACAACAGAGGAAGCAGTAGAAGCAATTTCGTATATTTTACACGAAGCAGGTGCAAGTGGCGTTGCGATTGAAGATCCTGCTGAATTAACGAAAGAGCGTGAACAACAATTTGGCGAGATTTATGCATTAAATCCAGCTGAATATCCGGCAGAAGGTGTGCTTGTAAAAGCGTATTTCCCAAAGAATGATGCTTTACAAGAAACAATTACAAATGTAAAGTCGTCCATTAATGTGTTACCTTCTTATGGAATCGAGATTGGAGCAGCAACTATATCTGTTAATGAAGTAGATGAAGAGGATTGGGCTACTGCTTGGAAAAAATATTACCATCCGGTGAAAGTTTCTGATACATTTACAATTGTGCCAACATGGGAAGAGTATACTCCTTCCTCACCTGAAGAAAAAATTATTGAATTAGATCCAGGAATGGCATTTGGTACGGGAACGCATCCGACAACAACGATGTGCATCCGTGCTTTAGAGAAAACTGTCCAGCCAGGAGATACTGTCATTGACGTTGGAACGGGTTCTGGTGTATTAAGTATTGCAGCGGCTAAATTAGGTGCTGCTTCTATTCAAGCATACGATTTAGATCCGGTTGCAGTAGAAAGTGCGGAAATGAATGTACGATTAAATCATACAGAACATGTTGTAACTGTTGGACAAAACAGCTTACTAGAGGGCATTGAAGGGCCTGTGGATTTAATTGTCGCAAATTTACTAGCGGAAATTATTTTACTATTCCCAGAAGACGCAGCGAAAGTTGTAAAACAAGGTGGATTGTTCATTACATCTGGCATTATTGCTGCAAAAGAAAAAATGGTAACGGAAGCGTTAGTAAATGCTGGTTTTACAGTAGAAGAAGTGTTAATGATGGAAGATTGGGTAGCAATTATTGCGCGTAGAGGATAAGATAAAGTGAAACTTCCGTCAGTGGGGGGCTTCATCCCCCACTGACGGTTAGCCCGCCCAATCGGGCTTTTACGGGCAGTTATCCCCCACCTATCTTGAATCTTGAGGTGGGGGTCTTACTGCCCGCGAATAGCGGATAAAGTTTCCTTAATCAAGTTTCAGGGAAAGGTAAGCGGAAAGTCTCTCGTTGAAAGTGGCGAGGGACTTACCGTTTGTTTCATCCAAATCATACCGTTTGGCTCTTTTCGTAAGCACTCGTTTACGAAAAGAGCTAAACTTTACTAAGGTGATAGAATGCAGCGTTATTTTGTAGAAGAACAAAATGTAAATGAAATGGCGATTCGTATTGTAGGAGATGATGTGCATCACATCGGAAGAGTAATGCGTATGACGCCTGGTGATCAAATTTATTGTTGTACAAATGGGAAGACGGCAATTTGTACAATTGCTGAAATTACCAATGAATTTGTAAATGTGACTATTGTAGAATGGGTAGAGATGTCAACTGAGCTACCTGTTTTTGTGACAATTGCAAGCGGATTGCCTAAAGGAGATAAGCTTGAGTTGATTTTACAAAAAGGAACTGAGCTTGGAGCAGCAGGCTTTTTACCGTTCCAAGCATCTAGATCTATTGTGAAATGGGATGCGAAAAAAGCTGAAAAAAAAGTAGAGCGTTTTAATAAAATTGTCAAAGAGGCAGCTGAGCAGTCTCATCGCAGTGAGATTCCGACTGTGTATGCGCCTGTTTCTTTTAAAGAGCTTCTCGCAATGAGCAAAGATTATGATAGCTGTCTCGTTGCGTATGAAGAGGAAGCGAAACAAGGTGAAAAATCAAATTTCGCTAAGGCTTTAACAAAATTAAGGCCAGGACAAAAGGTGCTCATTGTATTTGGGCCAGAAGGTGGTTTAACGGAAGAAGAAGTATCTTCTCTTTCTGATTATGCCTTTGTACCTTGTAGTTTAGGACCAAGAATATTGCGGACAGAAACGGCGCCTTTATACGCGTTAAGTGCCGCTTCTTATCATTTTGAATTAATGGGGTGAGTATATATGGCAACTGTTGCGTTTCATACGTTAGGTTGTAAAGTAAACCACTACGAGACAGAAGCAATTTGGCAACTGTTTAAACAAGGTGGTTATGAACGAACTGAATTTGAAAAAACAGCTGATGTGTATGTAATTAATACATGTACAGTAACAAATACAGGGGATAAAAAAAGTCGTCAAGTTATTCGTCGTGCCGTTCGTCAAAATCCTGATGCGGTAATTTGTGTAACGGGATGTTATGCACAAACATCTCCAGCGGAAATTATGGCAATCCCAGGTGTAGATATTGTAGTCGGAACGCAAGATCGTGAGAAAATGCTTGGCTATATTGAAGAATACCGCAATGAACGTCAGCCGATTAATGCTGTACGTAACATTATGAAAACACGTGTATACGAAGAGTTAGACGTACCATATTTTACAGATCGTACGCGTGCATCTTTAAAAATTCAAGAAGGATGTAACAACTTCTGTACGTTCTGTATTATTCCGTGGGCTCGTGGTTTAATGCGTTCTCGTGATGGGAAAGAAGTCATTCGCCAAGCGCAGCAATTAGTAGATGCTGGCTATAAAGAAATCGTCTTAACAGGTATTCATACAGGTGGATACGGTGAAGATATGAAAGATTATAATTTGGCAGGATTACTTCGGGATATGGAAGCGCAAGTAACAGGGTTAAAACGCCTTCGCATTTCTTCTATTGAAGCAAGTCAAATTACTGATGAAGTGATTGAAGTACTGCGTGATTCTAAAGTTGTTGTCCGTCATTTACACATACCGCTTCAATCTGGATCTAATACAGTATTGAAACGTATGCGTCGTAAATATACAATGGAGTTTTTCCAAGAGCGTTTAGACCGCTTAAAAGAAGCGCTGCCAGGACTTGCAATTACATCTGATGTTATCGTTGGTTTCCCAGGTGAAACAGAAGAAGAATTTATGGAAACGTTCAATTTCATTAAAAATAATCGTTTCTCTGAACTTCATGTATTCCCGTACTCAAAACGTACAGGAACACCAGCAGCACGTATGGATGATCAAGTGCAAGAAGAAATTAAGAATGAGCGTGTACACCGCTTAATTGCATTATCAGATCAATTAGCAAAAGAATATGCATCACAGTTTGAAGGTGAAGTGCTTGAAATTATTCCAGAAGAACCATTTAAAGAAGCTGATCGTGAAGGGTTATATGTAGGATATACAGATAATTACTTAAAAGTTGTCTTTGAAGGTTCTGAAGAATTAATCGGTAAATTAATTAAAGTGAAAATTACGAAAGCTGGTTATCCTTACAATGAAGCACAATTTGTTCGTGTGCTAGAAGATGTATCTCCAAAAGAATCAGCAAGCGCGTAACAGAAAAAGCATGCAAACAGTTTTGTTTGTATGCTTTTTTATTTGCTGGAGAACTTAAAATATGAAAACGCTATACTTTATGATATAATGCTGAAGATTAAGGTTGTCAGACAACTCATGAGTAACAAATTTGCTAAGTATAAGTTGAGAAAGGGGCAATTTTTAAATGAACTATGCAAAATTAATTGATCATACGGCATTAAAATCAGATACAAAAAAAGAGGTAATCGTGACGTTATGCGAAGAGGCGAAACAACATGATTTTGCTTCTGTATGTGTAAATCCAACATGGGTTGAAACGGCAGCAGAACTGTTAAAAGGAACGGATGTAAAAGTTTGTACAGTAATTGGTTTCCCTCTTGGAGCAAATACACCAGAAACAAAAGAGTTTGAAACAACAGATGCGATTGCAAAAGGTGCGACAGAGGTTGATATGGTAATTAACATTGGCGCGTTAAAAGATAAAAACGATGCGTTAGTAGAGCGAGATGTTCGCGCTGTTGTAGAGGCTGCAAAAGGAAAAGCGCTTGTAAAAATAATTATTGAAACATGCTTACTTACAGAAGAAGAAAAAGTTCGTGCTTGTGAATTGTCTGTAAAAGCAGGCGTTGATTTCGTAAAAACATCAACAGGATTTTCAACAGGCGGTGCAACAGTAGAAGATGTTGCGTTGATGAGAAAAACAGTAGGACCCAATATCGGTGTAAAAGCATCAGGCGGTGTTCGTGACGAAAAAGGCATGGATGCAATGATAGAAGCAGGTGCAACGCGCATTGGAACAAGCTCTGGCGTAGCGCTAGTAAGCGGAAAAACAGCAACAACTGATTATTAATTTAAAAGTGGAGCCGACTGTTCAGTCCTGTCGGCTAAGGTTCTTTCACGCAGAAGGTGTTCTTTACCTTCTCGCGTGGAAGGTTCTTAGACGTGAGGGACTAGGAGGCGCAACTGGATAAAAATAAAAGCGGAAGCCGCTCGTTTAGAACATGAGGGCGTTGGAGCTCTTGACGTAGAGGTGCTTTTTGCCTCGTAGGAAAGAGTGAAACGACCAATTGTTCTAGTGGCTGTAGCTGGATAAAATAAAAGTGGAAGCCGTTAGAAGAAGCGAACATTTTCATAGAATCATGTCGCATTGATATAGAAATTTGTATCGAAATTGCACGTACCGTGAAAAAAAGAAGAGTAAGTGCTCTTCTTTTCTTTTATCAGATAGTTGACCTAAAAGTATAAAATGTATTATAATCGTAAAAGACATGCTGAGAAAGTGTTTCTTTTTGCATGCTGAAATTAGGATGTAAGTGGATGTTTCGGAGGGAGGGAAAGAGAATGTCAAAAACAGTCGTTCGTAAAAACGAGTCTTTGGAGGATGCACTTCGCCGTTTTAAAAGATCAACTTCTAAAGCTGGTACGCTTGCTGAAGCAAGAAAACGCGAGTTCTATGAAAAGCCAAGTGTAAAACGTAAGAAGAAATCTGAAGCGGCAAGAAAGCGTAAATTCTAAGAGAGGGTGTAATTTATGAGTCTTCTCAGTCGTTTAAACGATGATATGAAACAAGCGATGAAGAATAGAGAAAAAGAAAAATTAACCGTTATTCGTATGGTTAAGTCTGCTTTACAAAATGAAGCAATTAAACTGCAGAACTCTCTTACAGAAGAAGAGGAACTAACAGTTTTAGCTCGTGAAGTAAAACAGTATAAAGACTCCCTCCTTGAGTTTGAAAAAGCGGGTCGTGAAGACCTTGTCGATAAACTGAAAAGCGAAATTCAGATTTTAGAAACATATTTGCCTGAGCAATTGACAGAAGAAGAATTGACTGCTGTGATTCAGCAAGTTATTTCTGAAGTTGGTGCAGCTTCTAAAGCTGATATGGGCAAAGTGATGAGTGCTGTTATGCCGAAAATAAAAGGTAAAGCAGATGGCTCACAAGTGAATAGGCTTGTTTCACAACTATTAGCATAAAAAAGCGTCTCATTTATAATGAGACGCTTTTTTATGTTTTTTTTCAATTTGGACGTGATATTACAAGCTTTTTTTTCATACATATGGGATGAGAGGGGGGTCTTCGATGAGAAAGTTGCAGCAAATGAAAAATTGGATTACGAAGCAGATAGACCTACCTGCAGATGTATTCATGGATCTGCCGAGAATTACACTTGTTGGGCAGGTACATATTTATATAGAAAATCATCGTGGATTATTGGTATTTAGTGATAAAGAGGTACGACTTTTATTAAAACAAGGACAATTATTAATAAAAGGAGATTCTTTTGTAATTAAGACAATTCTTCCCGAAGAGCTTTTACTTGAAGGAACCATTGAACAAGTCTTGTTTTTAGAAGAGGAAAAAAAAGGAAAATGAAACGAAGCTGTTATTCATGAGAGGTTTTGTTAAACGAATCAGGGGCAAGTGGTTAGGGAATATTTACTTCTTAGTCCTCCTACTACTGACTGTATGAGCGGAGTAAAGTCATAGAGGTGGTGCAGATCTCTCAAGGGGCTGCGCCTTTTTTAGAAAGCTGATGGAGGCGAGCTATGAAAAATAAGTGGTTCACAAAATGGATTGGGTATGTAAAAGTGCGAATTCAAGGAAGAGGTGCAGAACGATTTATTAACGAATGTGTACGAAGAGATATCCTAGTTTGGGACGTTAAGAAAGTTGCAGATGATACACTTGTATTTTGTATATTGCTACGAGATGTGAAACGATTACGCCCGATTTACCGTAAAAATGAATGCAATCTATATTTTATTGGACGTTACGGAGTTCCGTTTTGGAATAAGCGCTTACTTCGAAATGGTGGTTTTCTTGTTGGTTTTCTCATATTTTTCTTAGGTGTAATTGTTTTATCAAATATGGTATGGAAAATAGAGATAACAGGGGCGAAGCCAGAGACGGAATATATTGTGATGAAAGAATTAGACAAAATGGGTATTAAAAAAGGGAAGCTACAATTTCAAATGCCAAGTGTAGAAAATATACAGCGTTATTTGACTGATAATATTAACGCTATAACATGGGTTGGTTTGGACGTAAAAGGAACGACGTATCATTTTAAAATAGTTGAAAAAAATGAGCCGAAGAAAGAAGAAGAACAGGTGCCGCAACATTTAGTTGCCAAAAAAGAAGCGATTGTTACAAAAATGTTTGTAGAGATCGGAAAACCAATAGTTATGAAAAATGATTATGTGCAAAAAGGACAACTTCTTGTGTCAGGAATGTATGGGAAAGAAGAGAGTCCTACGATAGTTTCAGCCAAAGGTGTTGTATTTGGTGAAACTTGGTACAAGTCTGAAGTGGAGGTACCCCTAAAAACGAAATTTCAAGTTTATACAGGGGATTCATATAAAGAACATTATCTTACTTTTGGAAACATGAAAATAAAAATATGGGGATTTCAGCATGATAAGTATAAGCAGTCTAAAACTGAGACAGTAAGACATGATGTGAAATTGCTTGGTTTTACACTGCCGATTGCTTACGAAAAAGCGATTGTACGTGAAGAGGAAGAAGCAAACCGTGAATATACAGAAAAACAGGCAATAGCGGTGGCGGAGGAAATGGGACAAAAAGAATTAAAGAAAAAATTGGATGAACGTGCTATGATTATAGGGAAGAAAGTTTTGCATAAAAAGGTTGAGAATGGAAATTTAAAATTATTGCTGCATTATACAGTGATTGAGAATATTGCAGAGGCTCAACCGATATCTGAATCCGATATTCAAGGAGATTGAGTAATTAATGGCTGAACAATTAGTAGAGATGAATCAACAATTGGAAAACCATAATGAAGCAATTGCTTTGTTTGGAGTAAATGATGCGCATTTAAAAATAATTGAGAATGAACTTGAGGTATCGATTGTTACGAGAGGTGAATCTGTTCGTGTTTCCGGAACAAATGAAGCGGTAGCTCTTGTTGAAGGGATATTACAGCAACTTCTAGTTGTTATTCGCAAGGGTATATCGATTTCTGAGCGTGATGTAACCTATGCCATTCAGCTTGGACGTCAAGGGAAACTGGCTCATTTTGAAGAGTTATATGAAGAGGAGATTTTTAAAACAGCAAAAGGTAAGTCCATCCGTGTGAAAACAATGGGACAAAGGCAATATATTTATGCCATTAAGAAACATGACATTGTGTTTGGGATGGGACCGGCGGGTACTGGTAAAACATATTTAGCTGTAGTAATGGCTGTTCGAGCATTAAAAAATGGTTATGTGAAAAAAATTATTTTAACAAGACCTGCTGTGGAAGCTGGAGAAAGTCTCGGCTTTTTACCTGGAGATTTGAAAGAAAAAGTGGATCCGTATTTACGACCTCTTTATGACGCCCTTCATGATGTACTTGGGCAAGAACATACGCAAAGAATGATGGAACGCGGTATCATTGAAGTTGCTCCGCTAGCGTACATGAGAGGACGCACACTCGATGACGCATTTGTGATTTTAGATGAGGCGCAAAATACAACTGGAGCACAAATTAAAATGTTTTTAACACGTCTTGGATTTGGCTCAAAAATGGTTGTAACAGGAGACCCATCTCAGATTGATTTACCAAAAGGTGTGAAATCTGGTCTTTCTATTGCAGCGAATGTGTTAGATCGTGTGCCTGGTCTTTCGTTTATTAAACTTGAGCAGTCGGATGTTGTTCGACATCCACTCGTACAGCGTATTATTGAAGCATATGATAAAATGGAATGATCCTGCTTGTAAGGATCATTTCTTTTTATCTCGATTGGTTCAACTAACCTTTTAGAGAAGAGCGTTCTAAAAGGAAGTTTCACTGTCTATTTTTTAAAGATATCGTGAACAGGTTGGCTAATGCTTTATTTTTTATTATCATAAATAAAGGAAAGGGTATTTGTCCTTGCGCTTAAATATGTGAAAAGGAAGTTTCACTTAATATTTGGAGAGGAGAAGGTATTGTAATTATGTCAAGGTTTCAAGAAGTTGCTAAGTGGTTTCGCAATTTACAGCATTCGAAAAAACTGAGCTGGATTTCTTATATTTTAATAGGAGCGGTGTTATTTTTTGCACTGATGAATAATGTAAAACCGGAACAACTCCATATCAAAATGTTGTCTATTTCCAAAAAGACAATTCATTCTCCAATCAAAATTGAAGATAAAGTAACGACAGAAAAGAAAAAGAGAGAAGCGGCTCAAAAGGTTGAAGATCAGTATACATATCGAAGTGAATATAAGCAAAACCGGATTGATGTTGTGAACTCAGTTTTTAGTGCAATTAAAGAAGTGGATGGAGATTTAAATGCAACCGCTTCGGCGCCAGAAGGACAAAATAAATTGTCGGCGACAGAAAGATTGGACAAGTTAAAAAAGAAGCTTCCAACGGAGTTAACGAAAAGTTTATCTGATCAAGTGTTATTACAATTTTTAGGTGCTCCAGAAGATCAGCTTCTTATAGCGAGGGAATCAACTGTTACAGCTGTTAATAGTTTAATGAGCTCTCACATTAAACTGAATGAAGTAGATCAGTTTAAGGACCGCATTACTAACGAATTAAAAAATGTATCTGTCAGCAATGAATTGAAACAAGCAATTACTGCGCTTGGACAGTATGCGATTGTACCGAACTATTTTTATGATTCGAATGCAACGAAAGAAAGAAAGCAAATGGCAATCGATCAAGTAGCTCCTGTGTACATTTTGCAAGGTCAAATTCTTGTAAAAGAAGGAGACACAATTACAAGAGAAGCGTATGAACAGTTAAAGTTAGTAGGGTTATTAGATCAAAGTAATTCGTTTCAGCCGTATTTGGGGCTAGCGATTTTTATTGGTGTTCTTTTATTTTTCATGCATAAGCAATTTGATGCGTTTTTAAAGACGAGAAGAGAGGACAAACCATATATTTTAGCTTATACAACAATTGTTGCTATTACAGTTGTTTTAATGAAAATTATTAGTTTGTTTCAAAAGTTAGAATATGTCGGTATTGCTTATATTGCTCCAGTTGCAATGGGAACTATATTAGTCAAGCTGATGATTGGTGATCGATTTGTTTTTATAACAAGTGTGATTTTTTCGGTGTGCGGCAGTATTTTATTTAATGAAGGTGTAACGAGTACACTTAATTATACGGTTGGAATTTATGTATTGCTTAGCTCGCTTTCTGTTAGTATTTTCTTGCGAGAAAAACATCGTCGCACAATGCTGCTGCAAGTTGGGATACTTGTATCGATTTTAAATGTTGTTGTATTAGCAGCTTTATTGCTACTGCGTAACGGAAACTTTTCGGTAATTGAGATTGGAACACATTTATTAATGGCAGCGGCGTCTGGAATTATTTCATCTATTTTAGCGATGGGGATATTGCCGTATTTAGAAAGTGGTCTTGGTCTTGTCTCTAGCATGAAACTAATAGAATTAGCAAGTCCGAACCATCCGTTGCTTCGCAAAATTCTATTAGAGGCACCAGGAACGTATCATCATAGTGTTATGGTTGCCAATTTATCGGAAGCAGCATGTGAAGCTGTGGGAGCGAATGGTGTACTAGCGCGCGTAGGAGCATATTATCATGATATTGGAAAAACAGTGCAGCCGCATTTCTTTATTGAAAATCAAATGGGCATAGCGAATCCCCATGATCGGTTAGACCCTGAAACAAGTAGAAATATTATTATCGCTCATGTTACAAACGGAGTGAAAATGTTAGAGGAACATCATATTCCGCAAGAGATTATTGATATTGCGGCTCAGCATCACGGAACGACGTTGTTAAAATATTTCTATTACAAAGCAATGCAAGAAGATAAAGAGAAATATACAGAAGAAATGTTTCGTTATCCAGGGCCAAAAGCAACATCTAAAGAATCGGCAATTGTTGGGATTGCTGATAGTGTAGAAGCCGCAGTTCGTTCGATGAATGCACCAACACCGGAACAAATTGATAATCTTGTTCGCAGTATTATAAAAGATCGTTTACAAGATGGCCAATTCAGTGAATGTAATTTAACGTTTAAAGAACTGCAAATTGTCGGGAAAACATTATGTGAGACATTAAATGGAATCTTCCACTCTCGAATTAAGTATCCGAAATTAACAGAAGAAAAGGTGAAATAAATGGGATTAATAATTGACTTTTTTGATGAAACAGAAGAAGTAAAAGAAGAGTATGTTGAGCTGATTCAACAATTAGTTGAAAAAGCTGCAGAGATAGAATCTGTAGAGGATGGAGCGGAGCTTTCGATTACATTTGTTAATAATGAACGCATTCAAGAAATTAACCGTGAGTATCGTGATAAAGATCAGCCAACAGACGTAATTTCTTTTGCGATGGAAGATATGGGAGAAGGAGAGATGGAAATTGTCGGTGTAGAAATGCCTCGTATGTTAGGTGATATTATTATTTCTATTCCGAGAGCGAAAGAGCAGGCTGAAGAATATGGTCATTCTTTTGATCGTGAACTTGGTTTTTTAGCGGTGCACGGCTTTCTACATTTGCTTGGCTACGATCACATGACAGAAGAAGAAGAGAAGGTTATGTTTGGAAAGCAAAAAGAAATTCTTGATGCATTTGGATTAGCTAGATGAAAAAGGGAAAACTTATAAACAGTTTTCGCTATGCGTTTGCTGGCATTTTCTTTTGTCTTCGCTATGAACGAAATGTACGAATTCATTGTTTAGCAGCATGTATTGTTAGTTTTCTCGGCTTTTATTTCCATGTTACAAAAACAGAATGGCTCATTTTGATTTTGACTATTGGTGTTGTATTTGCGCTAGAAATTGTGAATACAGCAGTGGAGAAAACCGTTGATTTAGTAACGATGGATGTGAAGCCCCTTGCTAAAATAGCAAAAGATGCAGCGGCAGGTGCGGTATTATTTTTCGCGATTGTTGCTGTTGTAATTGGCGCTATTATCTTTGGACCGTATATGATATAGTTGCATTCCAAAGATTATTATCTTTTCATATCGTGAATGGGAAGGAAGAGAAGCGATGAACAGCAATGAATTAATTCAAGAAGCGATTGAAGCGCGTAAACAAGCATATGTACCATATTCCAAATTTCAAGTAGGTGCTGCCTTATTAACGACAGACGGGAAAGTATACCGTGGTTGTAATGTTGAGAATGCATCGTATGGTTTATGTAACTGTGCAGAAAGAACAGCGCTATTTAAAGCGATTTCTGAAGGAAGCACAGAATTTACTGCAATTGCAGTTGTAGCAGATACAAAACGTCCGGTACCTCCATGTGGAGCGTGTCGTCAAGTTATGGTAGAATTGTGTAAGTCAAATACAAAAGTATACTTGACAAATTTACAAGGTGACATACAAGAAACAACAGTAGGAGAATTGTTGCCAGGAGCATTTTTAGCGGAGGATTTACATGAATAGAGAAGGTTTTAAATCAGGTTTTGTCTCTATTATTGGGAGACCAAACGTTGGGAAATCAACATTTTTAAATCAAATTATCGGTCAAAAAATTGCGATTATGAGTGATAAACCACAAACAACACGTAATAAAATTCAAGGTGTGTACACAGAAAATGATGCGCAAGTCGTATTTATTGATACACCAGGTATACATAAACCGAAGCATAAGCTTGGCGATTTTATGGTTAAAATGGCGCAAACAACCATAAAAGAAGTGGATATTGTTTTATTTATGGTCAACGCAGAAGAAGGCTTTGGACGCGGTGAAGAGTTTATCATCGAAAAATTACAAGAAACGAAGCAACCGGTATTTTTAGTTATTAATAAAATTGATCAAGTCCATCCAGAAGAGCTTCTCGGACTGATTGATAAATATCGTACGCTATATAATTTTGCTGAAATTGTGCCAATTTCAGCATTACAAGGAAATAATGTTGATGCGTTAATCGGAGCAATTAAAAAGTATTTACCAGAAGGTCCTCAGTATTATCCGGAAAATCAAGTAACGGATCATCCGGAACGCTTTATTATTGCAGAACTTATTCGTGAAAAAGTATTGCATTTAACACGTGAGGAAGTGCCACATTCTGTTGCTGTTGTTATTGATGCAATTCAAAAGCGTGAAGGCGGAGCGATTTACGTTAATGCCACAATTATTGTAGAACGTCCATCACAAAAAGGAATTGTAATCGGAAAACAAGGTAAGATGTTAAAAGAAATTGGAAAAAGAGCCCGCATTGATGTGGAGTCGCTTCTTGGTTCAAGAGTATTTTTGGAACTGTGGGTAAAAGTGCAGAAAGATTGGCGCAACAAAATGTCCCAGTTACGTGATCTTGGCTTCCGTGAAGATGAATATCTATAAAGTGAAACGTTTTTACTGCCCGCAAATTGCGGGATAAAAGCTGTATAATTTAGAAAAATTTTTCTCACATGAAAATGAACAAAATGGGTCATTTTAATAGCAAAGAAAGAAATTGGATTACATGAACGCTCACTGAGAAAGGTGGATTCTTATGTTAGATTTTACCTGGAAAGTTTTCTCGAAAACAGGAAGCATTGAAACATATCTTCTTTTGAAGGAAATGGAAAAAAATGTAGAAGATGAAATGCAACAGCATGAAGAAATACAAGTAGAGCTAGATTCTCCAATTTCCTAACCCATTTTGTTCGAACCTTGGATGGTGACGAACATGTTTCAAAAAATTGAGGGAATAGTCATTCGAACGATTGATTATGGAGAAACAAACAAAATTGTAACTATATTTTCTCGTGAATTAGGGAAAGTTAGTGCGATGGCGAGAGGTGCTAAAAAGCCTAAAAGCAGAGTGTCATCCATTTCTCAATTATTAACTCATGGCCATTTTCTTATTCAAATGGGTTCTGGTTTAGGAACATTGCAGCAAGGTGAGATTATTTCTTCTATGAGAGAAATTCGTGAAGATTTATTTTTAACTGCTTATGCGTCATTTATTGTTGAGTTGACTGATAAAGCGACAGAAGAGAAAAAACACAATCCGTATTTATTCGAAATGTTATATCAAACGTTGCATTATATGAGCGAAGGGGTTGACCCGGAAATTTTAGCGCTAATCTATCAAACGAAGATGCTGCCAGTTTTAGGGCTTAACCCATACTTTGATACATGTGCAATTTGTCACCAGTCAACAGACTTTGTCGCCTTCTCCGTTAGGGAAGGCGGCTTTCTGTGTAAATATCACGCTGAGCAAGATCCGTACCGTATTTCAATTAGCGAAGCTATTCACAAGCTGCTTAGGTTATTTTATCATTTCGACTTAGCCCGTCTTGGAAGTGTCTCTGTGAAAGCAGAAACAAAAAAACAAATGCGCACAGTATTGAATATGTATTATGATGAATACTGTGGGATATATTTGAAATCAAGACGTTTTTTAGATCAACTTGATAAATTTCAAATATAGAGGACCGAATTTAGGTCCTTTTTACATACTTTCTTTTTTGAATGATATATTTAGTATATAATATTTAAGAGATAGTATAACTTTTTTCGTTTTGTAATGAAGGTGGTGATTATCATAGAACTGAATAAGCGCCAAGAACATATCATTCAGATTGTAAAAGACAACGGTCCAATTACAGGGGAAGCGATTGCTGAGCAATTAAATTTAACGAGAGCAACGCTAAGACCAGATTTGGCTATTTTAACGATGGCTGGCTATTTAGAAGCGCGTCCTCGTGTTGGGTATTTTTACACTGGAAAAACAGGTGGACAACTGCTTTCAGAAGCGGTTAAGAAGATTATCGTACAAGATTATCAATCTAGACCAGTTGTGATTGATAAAAATGTTTCGGTATATGATGCGATTTGTACAATGTTTTTAGAAGATGTCGGCACTTTATTTATCGTTGATCAAAATACATTGTTAGTTGGTGTTGTTTCTCGAAAAGATTTGTTAAGAGCAAGCTTGGGAAAGCAGGATTTAGCGTCATTACCGGTAAATATTATTATGACAAGAATGCCGAATGTTACGATTTGTCGTAAGGAAGATAGCTTGTATGATGTTGCAATGGATTTAATAGAAAAGCAGATTGACTCTGTTCCAGTTGTAAAGGAAACGAAGCAGGGTTTAGAAGTTGTTGGTCGAATTACAAAAACAAATATTACGCGTGCATTCGTTGATTTTGTGAATCATGAGTAAGGGCAATTCGTTTAAAGTGAGGTAATGCAATGAATAGTAAAATCGTATATGTCGTATCTGATTCGGTTGGAGAAACAGCTGATTTAGTTGTTCGAGCAGCTATGGGACAATTTCCATTTGCGCCGGATATTAGACGTGTGCCGTATGTAGAAGATACAGGGACGTTAAAAGAAGTTATTTCTATTGCTAAAAGTAATAATGCTCTTATTTGTTTTACATTAGTAAAGCCTGATATGAGAAAATATTTACGAGAAGAAGCAGAAAAAGAAGGCGTAGAAGTTTATGATATTATCGGTCCTCTTATCGATCAAATTGAAGATATAACAAAACAAACTCCAAGATATGAGCCAGGGGTTGTGCGAAAGCTGGATGAAGAGTATTTCAAAAAAATTGAGGCAATTGAATTTGCTGTGAAATATGACGATGGTAGAGATTCAAGAGGTCTTTTAAAAGCAGATATTGTATTAATTGGAATTTCTCGTACATCGAAAACACCGCTTTCGCAATATTTAGCACATAATAAGCGATTAAAGGTTGCTAACGTTCCGCTCGTACCAGAAGTGGATCCGCCAGAAGAATTATACCATGTGCCGAAAGAAAAATGTTTTGGGTTAAAAATAACGCCTGATCAATTAAATCATATTCGCAAAGAACGTTTAAAATCTCTTGGATTAAGTGATGGAGCAAATTATGCAAACATTGAACGTATTAAAGAAGAGATTAAACACTTTGAACAGATTGTAAGTAGAATAGGTTGCCCGGTTATCGATGTATCGAATAAGGCGATTGAAGAAACGGCAAATATTATTGTGAATGCAGTGCAAAACCAAAAAATGTTTTAGCACATTTACCAAAGGTGAATGTGCTTTTTTCACTCCACTATAAAAATTAAAAGGACATGTAGCTAAGTTTAGAAAAATGTATTATAATAAAAAATTGTGATAAAAACATTCATTTTACGTTTAGACTTCAATTTTTCAGAATAAACTAGTGATAGGTTTTGTAAAGGACATGCTTTTACGTAAAATCGACAAAAATCTGAACAAGAAAACGCACATTATGGAAGGATTCACAGAAGGGATGTAGAATAGAGAAATATGCAAAACATCACTCGAATTTATGTTGATGCAGATGCATGTCCAGTGAAGGAAGAAATTATGCGCGTCAGTGCAAAATTTCATGTCGATATTTGGTTTATCGCATCCTACGCCCATCAGTCAAGAAGTCAGAAGGGAAATTGGGTATATGTAGATTCTGCGTAAGACGAGGTGGATTTTTATATCTATCAGCGTGCAGAAGTAGGAAATCTCGTTATCACACAGGATATGGGACTTGCTGGTCTTCTTGTCAAAAAAGGAGTATATGTATTATCTCCGCGCGGCACAATTGTGACCGATGAGCATATGGATACAATTTTATATAATCGATACGTATCTGCGAAGTTACGCAGACAAGGAACCTTTACAAAAGGGCCAAAAGCGTTTTCTAAACGTGATCGACAATATTTTTTGGCAAATTTAGAAAAAATATTGTCGAATTATAAAGGAATCCTTTAATTTGTATCGAATACAAAATACGACACGGAGATGGAGTTATGGGGAACAGAATTCCCGAAGAAGTTGTAGAACAAATTCGTACATCATCTGATATTGTTGAAGTGATTGGTGAATATGTACAGCTTAAAAAACAAGGTCGAAATTATTTTGGGCTTTGTCCTTTCCATGGCGAAAACTCACCGTCGTTTTCTGTTTCCGCTGATAAGCAAATTTTTCATTGCTTCGGATGTGGAGAAGGGGGAAATGTTTTTTCTTTCTTAATGAAAATAGATGGACTGTCTTTTGTGGAAGCTGCGCAAAAATTAGGTGAGCGAAATGGTATTCCTGTTGCTAACTTTACATCAGAACTAGAGCAAACACAAAATATATCTGATGATAGCACGATTATGTTGCAAGCCCACGAGCTTTTGAAAAAGTATTATCATCATCTCTTAGTAAATACAGAAGAAGGAAAACAGCCGCTTGCGTATTTACTAGAGCGAGGTATTACAAAAGAAATGATTGTAAAGTTTGAAATTGGATACGCCACTCCTGCTTGGGATGCAGCGGCAAAAATCTTACAAAAACGAGGTTTTTCACCTGCTGTTATGGAGCAAGCTGGATTACTTGTTCGCAGTGAGAAGGATGGCAGTTATCATGATCGTTTTCGTGGACGAGTTATGTTTCCAATTCATACACTGCAAGGGAAAGTAGCTGCTTTTAGTGGACGGGCATTAGGGGATGATACGCCTAAGTATTTAAATAGTCCAGAGACACCTATTTTTCATAAAAGCAAGCTGGTATATAACTTTCATCAAGCAAGGTCATTTATTCGAAAACGAGGACAAGTTCTTCTCTTTGAAGGATATGCGGATGTTTTAGCTGCTGTGAAAAGTGGAATCGAAGAATCGGTTGCTACGATGGGAACTGCTTTAACTGAGGAACAGGCAAAGCTTTTGCGGCGTAATGTTGAAACTGTTGTTCTTTGCTATGATGGTGATAAAGCAGGACAAGAAGCAACAATGAAAGCAGGACAATTGTTATTGCAAACCGGTTGTGAAGTGAAAGTTGTCTCTATGCCAGATAAATTAGACCCTGACGAGTATGTACAGCGTTATGGAACAACAGCGTTTCAAAAACTTGTACAAGCGAGTATAAGTTTTGTTGGATTTAAAATAAATTATCTTCGTTTAGGGAAAAATTTGCAAGATGAGTCTGGAAAAGAAGCTTATGTGAAAAGTGTTTTAAAAGAGTTAGCGTCATTGCAAGATGCAATGCAAGCGGAATCGTATTTGAAGGCATTGTCACAGGAATTTGCTTACTCAATGGAAACACTGCTGGGGCAATTGCACCAATATCGCAAAGAACAAAAGGTACAGCAAAAACAGACAAAGCCAATTGCACAGCCTTCTCAAATTGTTCATGCGAAACCGAAATTTTCTGGTTTTGAAAGAGCTGAAAGAGAGCTTATTTATCACATGTTGCAGAGTGAAGATATCGCTTTTCGTATCGAACCTCATATAGAAGATTTTCATACAGAAGAACATAAAGGGATTTTATATGAGCTATACGCATATTATGAAAAGGGAAATGAACCGTCAGTCGCAAACTTTCTAAGTTGGCTTTCTGATGAAAAGCTGAAAAATATTGTAACTAATATTTCAACAGATGAAATGATTAATCCTGAGTTTTCAGAAGAATTGCTTCATGGCAATGTAGACGCGCTGCGTCGGCATAAGCAAAAGTTAAAGAAAATGGAAAATATTTTTACGCTGAAGCAAATGGAAAAAGAAGATCATTTAGCAGCAGCACGATTTTTTCAAGAATATTTGCAAAAACGAAAAGCAAGAAAATAGCTTTTTGTATAAAAACTTACTATAATCATTGTTTGTATCTCGCGTAAGGAGGGGAACAAATGGCTGATAAACCAGCTCGTTCTAAACAAATTGAAACTGATATGACACTTGAGCAAGTGAAAGAGCAACTCACAGAGCTCGGAAAAAAACGTGGCGTTCTTACATATGAAGAGATTGCAGAACGCATGAGCGGATTTGATATTGAATCCGATCAAATGGATGAATATTATGAATATTTAGGTGAACAAGGAATCGATTTAGTTGGCGACAGTGATGAAGATCCAAATACTCGTCAATTAGCCAAAACTGAAGAAGAGTTTGACTTAAACGATTTAAGTGTACCGCCAGGTGTAAAAATTAATGATCCTGTCCGTATGTACTTAAAAGAAATCGGTCGTGTTGACTTACTATCTGCTGAAGAAGAAATTGCTCTTGCAAAACGTATTGAAGAAGGCGATGAAGAAGCGAAACGCCGCCTTGCAGAAGCAAACTTACGTCTAGTTGTAAGTATTGCAAAACGTTATGTTGGCCGCGGTATGCTTTTCTTAGACTTAATTCAAGAAGGGAATATGGGTCTAATTAAAGCAGTTGAAAAGTTTGATTACCGCAAAGGGTATAAATTTAGTACGTATGCAACGTGGTGGATTCGTCAAGCAATTACACGTGCAATTGCGGACCAAGCAAGAACAATTCGTATACCAGTTCATATGGTTGAAACAATTAATAAGTTGATTCGTGTTCAACGTCAATTATTACAAGATTTAGGTCGTGAGCCGTCTCCAGAAGAGATTGGCGAAGAAATGGATCTTGCTCCTGAAAAAGTACGCGAAATCTTAAAGATTGCCCAAGAGCCAGTATCTCTTGAAACACCAATTGGTGAAGAGGATGACTCTCATTTAGGTGATTTTATTGAAGACCAAGAAGCAACATCTCCTGCAGATCATGCAGCGTATGAATTATTAAAAGAACAATTAGAAGATGTATTAGATACATTGACAGATCGTGAAGAAAATGTTCTTCGTCTTCGCTTTGGTTTAGACGATGGACGAACTCGTACGCTTGAAGAAGTTGGAAAAGTATTCGGCGTTACGAGAGAGCGTATTCGTCAAATTGAAGCAAAAGCGCTTCGTAAATTAAGACACCCAAGCCGTAGCAAACGTTTGAAAGATTTCTTAGAATAGAGCTTTGTGTAAAGTTTACTTCATTAATGTGAAGTAAACTTTTTTCTTTTGTTAATTTTTGTTAAATTTTATTTGTCAGTAGCAATTACAATTCTTGTAATTTATTTTACAGAATTGTCTTTTGATTTGCAAATAGTCATTTTTCGATTTTTCGATTAATTTCGTGTGTTCTTAACAAAAATATGTGGAGAATGTAACTGTTTATGATGAGAAAAGTGGATATTTAGCAAAAAACTACGTGAATTTGTAGCGAGATAATTAATTGAATATACGGAATATTTTTGACTTATTGTAGTTTGGTCTTTTCTGGTAGATTGTTTTCAAGTACAATAGAAATGACTGAATCATCAAAATATTAGGGAATATAGAGGGGGAAAAAGAAAAAATGAAGCGTAATCCGTTAATTCCATTTGCTCTTATTGCTGTATTGGGAATTATTGTTATGTTTGTATTTTCATTTCAAGGCATGCATAAATCAAAGGAACTAGCTGACGCGAAGAAAAACGGGGGGAAAACGACACAAACAGCAGCAAAGCCAGAAGAAATTGTAAAACAAAGTTGTGTAAGTTGTCATGGTGATCAATTACAGGGGGCGGTTGGTCCTAATTTACAAAAAGTTGGCGGTAAGCTTTCGAAAGATCAAATCCAAGAAGTGATTGTAAAAGGAAGAGGAAATATGCCACCAGGTATTATTCCAGCGGATCAAGCATCTAAAGTGGCGGATTGGCTATCAAAGAAAAAATAATAGTGGATTACATAGTAGCTCTTTACGCCTAAGTAAAGAGCTTTTTTATTTGCTAAACATTGAATTTAAAAATAAATGGTTTATAAACAGAGTAAAATGATTTATCTACTTGCAATCACAACTATAAATTCTTTATCATGGAGACAGACTGAAAGAGAAGGAGCAATTGAAATAAATGAATGAAGTAAAGCTTTCAAAACGATTAGAAGAAGTGGCACTTGAAATTCCAGCAGGTTCCACTGTTGCAGATATTGGCTCGGATCATGCTTATTTACCTTGCTATACAATTTTACATCATATTGCTGTGCAGGCAGTAGCAGGAGAGGTTGTAGAAGGTCCATTTCGTTCTGCACAAGCTACAGTAGCAGAATGCGGCTTGCAAGATAAAGTAAGCGTGCGTAAAGGGAATGGTTTAGAAGTCATCGCGCCAGGCGAAGTAGATGTCATTACAATTGCAGGTATGGGTGGTGCGTTAATTCGTGATATTTTAGAAAATGGAAAAGAGAAGCTGAAGGGTGTAACCCGTTTAATTTTACAACCAAACATTGCCGCACATCATATTCGTGAATGGTTTATTGAGAATGGTTGGGAATTAATAAAAGAAAAAATCGTAAAAGAAGACGGAAAGATTTACGAAATTTTAGTAGGAGAACAGGGCGATGTTCTAGCACCCTACAATGAGAAAAAAGAAGAAGCTTTATTCATGGGACCATTTTTAATGAAAGAGAAAAATGAAGTGTTTGTAGAAAAATGGGAAAGTGAACGAAAAAACTTTGAAAATATTTGTAAGCAATTAGAACGTGCAACAGAAACAGAAGAGACAAAAGAGAAGCGTGCAGAAGTACTTGAGAAGATCCGTATGATTGAGGAGGTTTTATCATGAGTAAAACGCCTAATGGATACGAAATCATTTCTTTGTTTGAAAGTATGTACCCGAAACATTTAGCGGTCGAAGGTGATAAAGTTGGATTGCAAATGGGGGCATTAAATAAACCGGTAGAGAATGTGCTAATTGCGCTTGATGTAACGGAAGAAGTTGTACAAGAAGCAATTGAAAAAGGGGTAAATTTAATTATTGCCCATCATCCGCTTATTTTTAATCCGCTTAAAGCAATTCATACAGAGCAAGCATACGGGCGTATTATTGAAATGTGTATAAAAAACGATATTGCAGTTTATGCTGCTCATACAAATGTTGATATCGCAAAAGGCGGTGTGAACGATTTATTGGCAGATGCTTTAGGATTGCAGGAAACAGAGGTGCTTGCTCCCACTTATGCGGAAGAAATGAAAAAGCTAGTTGTATTTGTTCCTTCTTCGCATGCAGAAACAGTACGTCAAGCAATCGGTGATGCAGGAGCAGGGTATATCGGAAATTATAGTCACTGTACGTTTTATAGTGAAGGCAAGGGTACATTTTTACCACAAGAAGGAACGAATCCGTATATTGGAGAGACAGGGCGTTTAGAACAGGTAGAAGAAGTTCGTATTGAAACGATTATCCCGGCGTCGTTGCAACGTAAAATCATGAAGGCAATGCTTGGAGCGCATCCGTATGAAGAAGTAGCATACGATATTTATCCGTTAGAAAACAAAGGTGAAGCGTTGGGACTTGGAAAAATTGGATATTTGCCGCGAGAAATGACATTACAACAATTTGCGGAACATGTGAAACAATCCCTTGATGTAAAGGGAGCTCGTGTTGTTGGTAACTTACAGCAAACGGTGAAAAAAGTAGCGGTACTTGGCGGAGATGGAAATAAGTATATAAAGCAAGCGAAGTTTAAAGGGGCAGACGTATATGTAACGGGGGATATGTATTATCACGTTGCGCATGATGCGATGATGCTCGGATTAAATATCGTAGACCCAGGACATAACGTGGAAAAAGTAATGAAAAAAGGTGTACAAAAACAATTACAAGAAAAAGTGGATGAGAAAAAATTTACTGCGCGTATACATGCTTCAGAATTACATACAGATCCATTTACATTTGTATAGAATGAAAAAAATAAAATCCGTTATCTTATGAGATAACGGATTTGTTTGTATTATCCCGCTAATTGCGGGCAATAAAACCTTCACTGATGGAAAGTTTATTTTGCCTTAACCTTTGGTAAGATTTTTTGTAATGGTACGTTTCGCTTACGCTCCCACGTTGCAGGATTTGTTGGATCGTACTGTTCAAAAAATGCAATTACTTCTTTTGTAATAGGCGTTGGTGTAGATGCCCCCGCTGTAATAGCGACTGTTTCTACGCCTTGTAGCCATTCTAATTGGACCTCACTTACATCGGCAACGCGGTATGCTTTTGTACTAGCAATTTCTTCAGATACTTGTGCAAGGCGGTTAGAGTTATTACTTTTTGGGTCACCAACGACAATTGTTAAATCAGCAACAGTTGCTTGTTTTGCAACGGCTTCTTGGCGCACTTGCGTAGCAAGACAAATTTCTTTATGGAATTCTGCTGTTGGAAACTTTTCTTGAATTTTCTCCATAATTTGTTGAACATCCCATTGACTCATCGTTGTTTGGTTTGTAACTAAAATCTTTTCCGTTGGAATGGTAAGTGCTTCAAGATCTGCTTCTTTCTCGATAAGATGGACAATATCCGGGGCAATCCCGACTGCACCTTCAGGTTCAGGGTGTCCTTTCTTACCGATATAAATAATATGGTAACCTTCTTCTTTTTTTGCTTCAATTAAGTCGTGTGTTTTTGTAACGTCAGGACATGTTGCGTCAATTGTTGTTAAGCCCTTTTCCTTGGCGCGTTGTTTTACTTCTGGAGATACACCGTGAGCTGTAAAAATAACAGTTCCAGACTCAATTTTTTCTAAAATATCTAAGCGGCTTGGGCCATCAAGCGTAATGATACCGTCTTCTTCAAATGCATCTGTTACGTGTTTATTGTGGACAATCATACCTAAGATATAAATTGGCCTTGGTAATGTTTTATCGAGCGCTGCATTGCGCGCAATGACCATCGCGTCTACAACGCCGTAGCAATAGCCGCGAGGAGAAATTTTAACGATTTTCATGTAATTAATCCGCTCCTTTAAAAAAGGATTTGTTTTTATAAAGCTAATCCTTTTTATTATAAAGGAGAAGAAAGCAGATGACAAAGAAATGTTACACGTATAGCTTTGGTTTCGGGGTGCTAGAGTGTACATTTTCTACTTCTATCTTATCTTCAAGTGTGGTTTGAGGAACAAGCGGTTTGCTTGTAATCGGGATTTCTTCAGATTGAGTAGCAGTAGTTGTTTTGACCTCTTGTGTTTGTTGTTCATCCGCATTTTTTCCAGAGGTAAGTATTTTCATGATATTAGGAATGTTGCGGACAATCGGACCATATTGCTGCACGACAGGACCAACGGACTGGGCCATTTGGACAACTTTTTCGACGTTATTGATCATTCCAGTGGGATTTGAAATAAAATTCGTGAAAAAACTGCTAATTCCACTAGGTGCACTTCCTCCTCGTGTTTCACCTTCTGCCATCATTTGAGGCTGGACCATTTGTTGTTGCTGTTTTGGAGGGTGCATATAGGGCTGATTTTGCTGATATGGTGTATTAGGGTATGTTTCTAATTGTCTATAGGGGGGCATCATATACATATAATCTGCAGCGGGATTTTGTTTTTGAAACAATTTTGCAAGAAATCCTTTTTTCTTAGGCATCATTGGTTGCATGCCTTGTGTTGGATACATTGTATGCGGATATGGAGACTGTGTATACATTTGTTGATAGGGAGGGGGTTTCATATACATTAGGAAATCCTCCTTTCTTCAATTAGGTAATATACACTACAATATGCAATGGAGGGAAAGAAGGTTAGTTTTTCCGTTGAAATGCTAAACGAAAGATATACAAGTTCAAAAACTTTCTTTTTAGGAGGGGCGAGAGCATCTGGCTGCGCGTAGAAACGGTCAGAGCCTTTTCCTACCCCATGCAAGGTTTAAAACAAAAGGAGAAAGCAAGTAGCGGTCATGGTGTATTTTTCATAGCAGCAACTTATAAAGAAAAGCGGAGCCGACTGTTTAAGCCTGTTGGCTAAGGTTCTTTCACACAGAAGGTGTTTTTTACCTTCTCGTGTGGAAGGTTCTTAGACATGAGGGCTTAGGAGCCAGAGCTAGACAAAGATGTTGAAAAATTAAAATGGATATATATAAAGATAGATTTTACCCATAGATTTCGATATAATGGTAACTTGACTGATTAATGAACGCAGTAGAAATAAGAAAGAAGGTGGAATGTATGACAGTGCAAACATTTACACAGTATAATTTTCAACCATTTTTAATAGATGCAATTCGTGAATTACGTTTTTCAGAACCAACAGAAATTCAACAAAAGATTTTTCCGGTTGTGAAAAAGGGAGTTAGTATTATTGGACAATCACAAACAGGATCTGGAAAAACGCATGCGTATTTACTTCCAACATTAAATCGTATTGATGCAACTAGAGAAGAAGTACAACTTGTAATTACAGCTCCAACTCGTGAGTTAGCGCAGCAAATTTATGAAGAAATCGTAAAGATAACAAAGTTTTGTGAAGAAGACAAAATGATTACAGCACGTTGTTTTATCGGTGGGACAGATAAACAACGTTCAATTGAAAAATTGAAGAAACAACCGCATGTTGTGGTGGGAACACCAGGGCGTATTAAAGATTTAGTGGAAGAGCAAGCGCTATTTGTACATACGGTTTCTGCAATTATCGTCGATGAAGCAGATTTAATGCTTGATATGGGCTTTATTCATGATGTGGATAAAATTGCAGCACGTATGCCTAAAAATTTACAAATGCTTGTTTTCTCAGCGACAATTCCGCAAAAGTTAAAACCATTTATGAAGAAATATATGGAGAATCCAGAGCATATTCATATTAATCCAAAGCAAATAGCAGCGATTAATCTTGAACATCACCTTATTCCGTCAAGGCACCGTAATAAAGTTGAACTTGTAAAAAATCTGTTATTGCAATATCAGCCGTATTTAGCAATCGTCTTTACGAATACAAAGAAAAAGGCGGAGGAAGTAGCGCATGGTTTAGCGGAACGCGGTTTAAAAGTAGGTCGTATTCACGGTGATTTATCACCGCGTGATCGCAAGAAAATGATGAAACAAGTTCGTGATTTAGAATTTCAATATATTGTAGCGACAGATTTAGCTGCACGTGGTATTGATATTGAGGGAATTAGTCATGTGATTAACTACGAAATTCCATCTGATTTAGATTTCTTTATTCACCGTGTCGGCCGAACAGCGCGTGCTGGATATTCTGGTATTGCGGCAACCATTTATGACCAAGCAGATGAAGAAGCGTTAGATACGTTAGAAAAGCAACGTCATATTGAATTCAAACATGTGGACTTGCGCGCAGGGGAGTTGGTTGAATTAGGACCTCGCCGCCGCCGTCAAAGCCGTAAGAAACCAAATGACAAATTAGATGCTATGGCACAAAAAGTTGTGAAAAAACCGAAAAAAGTAAAGCCGAATTACAAGAAAAAGCTTGAATGGGAACGCGAAAAGATTAAGAAGAAATATAACAAAAAGACAAGATAAGGATTTTCCTTATCTTTTTTTTGTGGAGAAGTTAACAGTGTCAGATTTCGATAAATTATGCTATCATTATAGCTATTGCATTTATAAGAGGTGATTACATGTTGAAAATTGGATCTCACGTTTCGATGAGTGGAAAGAAAATGTTATTAGCAGCGAGTGAAGAAGCTGTGTCATACGGTGCAACAACGTTTATGGTTTATACGGGAGCACCGCAAAATACGAGAAGAAAACCGATTGAAGAGTTAAATATAGAAGCGGGACGTAGACATATGGAACTGAATGGAATTGAAGAAATCGTTGTTCATGCCCCGTATATTATTAATATAGGTAATACAACGAAACCTGAAACATTCCAACTAGGTGTTGATTTCCTTCGCATGGAAATTGAAAGAACATCAGCATTAGGGGTTGCAAAGCAAATTGTACTCCATCCAGGAGCGCATGTTGGGGCCGGTGCGGATGCAGGAATCCAAAAAATTATTGAGGGTTTAAATGAAGTATTAACAACTGATCAAACAGTGAACATTGCGCTAGAAACAATGGCTGGAAAAGGAACAGAGTGTGGGCGCAGTTTTGAGGAGCTTGCGAGAATTATTGATGGTGTAACGCTTAATGAGAAATTATCTATCTGCTTTGATACATGTCATACACATGACGCTGGTTATGATATCGTTAATGATTTTGACGGTGTTTTAAACGAGTTTGATAAAATAATAGGTATTGATCGTTTACAAGTATTACACCTTAATGATAGCAAGAATGAGCGCGGCGCTAGAAAAGACCGTCATGAAAATATCGGTTTCGGTCATATTGGTTATAAAACATTGCACCATATTGTACATCATCCACAATTACTGCATGTACCGAAAATTCTTGAAACACCATATGTAGGTGAAGATAAAAACGATAAAAAGCCACCGTATAAATTTGAAATTGAAATGCTGAAAAATGGTGTGTTTGATGAAGAGGTTCTTCAGAAAATTAGAGAACAATAAAAAAGGGGGAGCACCCCTTTTTTATTTTATCCCATTGATGGAAGTTTCACTTTATTAATTTTTGAAATAGGGTATTAATTTGTTGTGCGGTAGCAGGAGAAGTGACCTTTGCAATTTGTTTTAAAAGTTGTAATCTTTCTTGGTCATCATAAATATTAATATGTTTTCCTTGAATTAATGTGACGATTTTGTCTGCTTGTTCGTTTGTAATCGGCACTCCGTATTCTGCACTATATTTTAATAATTCCTTAGAAGTCATATTGTTTAATTTTTTATTTACAAACTGTTGAATGAGGTTCATGATGCTCCCTCCTTTATTTTGTCTTCATATCCGAATATATGTAAAATATGCTTGTGTATATTCCAAAGCAGGCAGTTTTCTCATTAAAAAAAGGAGGGTATGTTATAATAAAGGGATAAAATATATAGATACTTGAGGAGGTAGTATGGCAAAACAAATGCATAAAAAAGAAAGTATAATTCATCTTGTGTATCGTCTTGTTATGATTGTCATAGGTGCTGGCTGTGCAGCAGTTGCACTTGAGCTATTTTTAATTCCAAACAAAATTATTGATGGTGGTATTATCGGTGTTTCCCTCATATTAGATTTCCTTACACCAAATATTTGGTGGCTAAGCTTTTCCACTTTAGTTGTAATCCTCAATTTACCGTTTATGTACTCAGGTTATAAGCAAATAGGAAAAACATTTATGTTATCTTCTGTTTTTGCAGTCATATGTTTAGCTTTGATTGAGTCGACATTACATTCTATTCAGCCTTTTACGACAGAGCCAATTTTAGCGACTGTCTTTGGAGGACTAATTTTAGGTATTGGTGTTGGGCTTGTGATTAGACATGGTGGTTCATTGGATGGAGCGGAAATTCTAGGTATTTTACTAACAAAGAAATTACCGTTTTCTGTCGGTGAATTTGTTATGTTTATGAATATTTTCGTTTTTGCTTGGGCGGCAGTCGTTTTTGGCGTAGAACAAGCAATGTATTCTGTCATGACATACTATATTGCCTTTAAAACGATTGATACGGTTATCCAAGGTTTAGATGAAACAAAAGCAGTAATTATTGTTTCGGACTATTATGAAGAGGTATCAAACGCAATTTTACATCGACTTGGCCGCGGAACAACGAAATTAGTTGGAAAAGGTGGCTATACGGATAAAGAAAAAGAAGTGATCTATGCAGTTATTACTCGTTTAGAGGTAACGAAGCTAAAATCGATTGTTCATGAAGTAGACGAAAATGCTTTTATTACCATTATGAATACACAAGAAACAAAAGGTGCAAAATTTAAATCAGCAATTCACTAAAAGCGGAGAGATTTTCTCTGCTTTTTGTTATAATAGATAAGTTATCTAAAATGAAAGGTATATTTTAGGACAGATTGGTTTACAACTCGTAATGAGCTATAATATAATTTAAACAGAGATAAATCGGAATCATTCTGAATTAGAATAGGTGAGGTATGATGAATTATATATTAGAAATCGAGAATTTAACCTTTCGTTATGAAGAGCGAAATGTTTTAGAGGACATTCAATTGCAAGTTCCTAAAGGAGCTTTTTTAGGTTTAGTAGGACCGAATGGATCAGGAAAATCTACATTATTGAAATGTATATTAGGGATTTTAAAACCGAAACAAGGAACAATTCGGTTGTTTGGTATGGATAGTAAAAAATTTAAAGATTGGAATGAAATTGGCTATGTTTCCCAAAAGGCAAATAGTTTCAACTCTGGATTCCCAGCAACTGTATTTGAAGTTGTTTCGATGGGACTCGTTTCTAAGAAAGGCTTGTTTCGCTTCTTAACAAAGATGGATAAAGCGAAAGTGACAAAAGCGATTGCTGATGTTGGAATGAGTGAGTTTATGAATCGGAATATTGGTGAGCTTTCTGGTGGGCAACAACAACGTGTTTTTATTGCACGTGCGCTTGTAAGTGATCCAGAGTTATTAATTTTGGATGAGCCTACTGTCGGTATTGATGTAAAGAATGTAGAAAGTTTTTATGATATGCTAGAACATTTAAATAAGCGTTTAGGGATTACACTTATTCTTGTCACTCATGATATGGGAGCTGTGACAGAGAAAGTTACACATGTTGCTTGCTTAAATCAGCGTCTTCATTTCCACGGAAATGTAGATACGTTCCAAAAGTTAGAAGATGCTGAAATGTCGTTATTATATGGTTACCATGTTCATCGTTTAGAGCATGATCATGAGCATCACGGGGGGATACGATGATACAGGATTTTTTGCAATATGATTTTTTACGAAATTCTTTATATGCTGGAGTTTTAATTGGACTTGTTGCCCCGATGCTTGGTGTCTTTGTGGTCATTCGTCGTTTGTCGTTAATTGCTGATGCATTAAGTCATGTTACGTTATCAGGTATTGCAGCGAGTTTATTATTAGAAAAAACCGTATTTACGGGCGGTTTTTTAAATCCACTATATATGGGGATGATATTTTCTATTGGTGGCGCTCTGCTTATTGAAAAATTAAGAACGGTATATAAACATTATCAAGAACTAGCAATTCCTATTATTTTATCAGCTGGTATTGGGATTGGTGTAATTTTCATTTCTCTTGCCAATGGATTTAATACAGATTTATTTAGTTATTTGTTTGGTAGTGTGAGTGCAGTTACAAGTAGTGATTTGCTTATTATTGGATTCGTTGCTGTGATTGTAGTTGCTGTCATTATTTTATTATATAAAGAG
Organism: Bacillus sp. JJ864; assembly: GCF_036963045.1. Lineage (NCBI taxonomy): Bacteria > Bacillati > Bacillota > Bacilli > Caryophanales > Bacillaceae > Bacillus > Bacillus sp. JJ864. Next base: position 66,780 of record NZ_JBALLY010000002.1, read on the forward strand.
CTGTTTTTATTATCTTTTGATGAAGAATATGCTGTAGCTACAGGATTACGTGCAAAATGGATTCACTTTATTTTTATTATTTTAGTTGCACTTGTTATTGCGATTTCAATGCGTGTTGTCGGTATTCTTCTCGTTTCATCGTTAATGACAATACCAGTTGCAGCAAGTATTCGAATTGCGAAAGGTTTTAAGCAAACGATCTTTTTCTCCATTGTATTTGGTGAGATTGCAGTAGTTGGAGGTATGCTAGCTTCTTATCAACTTGATCTTGCTCCAGGTGGTACAATTGTTGTGTTATCAGTTCTTATTTTAATCGGTGCAATCTTATGGAAGAAGAAAAAAACTGCGTAAAGTAGGGATAACTATGAATCTTACAGAAGCTTTACACCTTATGAAAGAGAAGGGTTATAAACATACTGGAAAAAGGGAAGACATGCTGCGTTTATTTGCCGCTCATAATAAATATTTAACGGCAAGAGATGTTTTAGCTAATATGAAAGGTGATTATCCGGGACTTAGTTTTGATACCATTTATCGCAACTTAACTCTGTTTGTGGAAATTGGTATTTTAGAACAGACAGAGTTAAATGGTGAAAAACATTTTCGCTTCAAATGTTCTACTATAGAACACCATCATCATTTCATCTGTTTAGATTGCGGAGGAACGAAGGAAATTACATCGTGTCCAATGGAATTCATGAACAAAGACTTCACAGGATATGAAGTAACGGGACATAAATTTGAAATATATGGACGCTGTCCGAAATGTGCACAATAAAAAGCTTGTCAGTTTTAAAACTGACAAGCTTTTTTTATTAGCAGTTTTACATTTTATTTTTCTTGTTTTGCTGCGTATTCTTCTGCAATTTTATCAATTTCTTTCTTCAATTCTTCCACCATTGTTTCTTCTGGTACTTTACGTACAATTTCACCTTTGCGGAAGAGAAGGCCTTCTCCGCGTGCTCCAGCAATCCCGATATCTGCTTCGCGCGCTTCACCAGGGCCGTTTACTGCGCAGCCAAGGACAGCAACTTTAATCGGTGCTTTAATTTTTGAAATATATTCTTCTACTTCATTTGCAATGCTAATTAAGTCAATTTCAATACGTCCGCAAGTTGGACAAGAAATCAATGTAGCAGCATTAGAAGCAAGTCCAAATGATTTTAATAGTTCACGCGCTACTTTTACTTCTTCAACTGGGTCTGCACTTAATGAGATACGTAACGTATTACCGATACCTTTGCTTAAGATTGCACCAAGACCAGCTGCGCTTTTTACAGTTCCAGCAAATAAAGTTCCAGATTCTGTAATACCAAGGTGTAATGGATAATTGAAAGCACGAGATGCTTTTTCGTACGCTTCAATTGCCAAATTCACATCAGAGGCTTTCATCGATACGATGATGTCATGAAAATCTAGATCTTCTAAAATTTTAATGTGATGCAATGCGCTTTCGACCATACCATCAGCGGTTGGGTATCCATATTTTTCAAGAATATGACGTTCTAATGAACCAGCGTTTACACCGATGCGGATTGGGATGCCGCGTTCTTTCGCAGCATTTACAACTGCTTCAACTTTATGACGACGACCGATGTTTCCTGGATTGATACGAACTTTATCAATACCACCTTCAATCGCTTTTAACGCTAGGCGATAGTCAAAGTGAATATCAGCAACAAGAGGTATATTAATTTGTTTTTTAATATCAGCAATCGCATTTGCAGCGCGCTCATCAGGAACGGCTACACGAACAATTTGACAGCCTGCTTCTTCTAAACGCTTAATTTCAGCAACTGTTGCTTCCACATCATGTGTTTTCGTTGTTGTCATACTTTGTATAATTAATTCATTATTACCGCCAATTGTTAAATTTCCAACTTTAACAGGGCGTGTTTTTGTACGATGAGTTATTTCATTCACGAATAGATCGCTCTCCTTATAAAAGAAGTTTCTTATTTTGTAGACAAACGCATTTATATTATATGCAGTATTTGTCAAGTGAAGCTAAATGTCTATATAAATCCATTTTGATTTTTCAACATACAAGTCACTGCTATGCAGAAAAAACATGATCGCTACTTGCTTTCTCCCTTTGTTTTAACCATTGAAAGTGGCAGGAAAAGGCCCTAACCGCTTCTATGCATGGCCAGATGCTCTCGCCCAACTAAAAAAAGGAGCTTTTATGTTGTTTTTTTAGTTGTATTTATATAGTTTCACTTTTCCTATTGTATCAGCGCCTTACTGTAATTGACAAGGATTATGTGATGTTATTACGGATAGAGGGGGAATTTGTATTTTTTCCCGACTTGTAATTTTGCTGGAGAGTCGTTTTGATTTAAGTCCTTGAAGTCCGTAACAACTGTTTCAATAGAAGGGACTTTTTTCTTATTAATTTCTTCTGTAACAGAGAGAACGGTATCGCCTGTTTTTACTTCAATGACTTTATATTTTGCCAGTGATGTATTTTCTTTTTGTTTATTACTTGCAACTTTAGCTGAAGTTTCTTTTGTTTTGGAATATGTATGAAGCAACGGTAACGTGCCAATTGTCATATCATAGTACAAGACGTAACCGAGAACAAGTAGTAACAAGACACCGCCAAGCCTTTTCATATTTTTCCACTCCTTTGTAGAGAAATATATGCTTGTCCAAAAAAAAAATGCCTTAAAGGCATTTTTTATAGTGAATTTTTTTCTTTTGGTTTTGGCACTTCTTTTATTGTTAAATAAAGAACGATGAGGACAACACCAATGAATATAAATAATGAGAATGGGACATGCACTTTTAATAAGTCCATAATCATAAAGAATATAGTTGGGATTGTATAACTATAGGCAGTTAATGTCCAAACTTGTTTGTAAGATAATTTACGCTCTCCGCTCATTGCAGAGCCGATAAATGCCAATAGGGTAACACCAAGAAATGTAATAAATAGTTGGAATAAGTAAATAAATATCCCGATTAAGAATATCGCAACTGGAGAGATGTTATCAACGAATGAAACGATTTCTTGGATATCTTTCTTTTCAAACGTTGTATTTCCAAAATCAGTATATGGGAAGGATTGTGTTTGTTGCTGTGCTGTTGAAATCATTTTATCCTTTAAAATGAATATACCATCTCGATTTGGATAGGCTTTTGTGTCTGTTGCGTTTGGATCAAATACAAAAATAAAATCTGTTTCATCTTTTACAATTGGTTTGCTAATGTCTGCGTGCAGCTCGCCATTTTCAATTTTAAAATCAGGCACATCTTTTTCGATAGCGCGATCGATTAAATGAATGCCCTCTTGAACGAAATTTCCAAATAAAATCGTTTTTGGAACGGTAGCAAGCAGGCATAGTAACATTATGTAAAGAATCGTCTTTCCGATTTTTTGAAAACGAAAGATTGCCATCTCTTTTGGTGCGTATAAGCTTTTAAATAGTTGTGTAAATATGGACATGCATTCACTTCCTTCTTTAAATATATTGATTTACAATCTCATTGTAACGTATGTTTTTAAGGAATCACAAGATATATCATGTCGCATGTGAAAATACAATTGACACATTTCTTTTTACTATGGTAAATTTATCTTACATTTTTACATATAATCATCCATTCCATCGCAGTTGAACTGGCTATATAAATCTATTTTAATTTTTTTTACATATAAGTCGCTGCTATGCAGAATACAACATGATCGCTACTTGCTTACTCCTTTTGTTTTAAACATTGCATGTGGTAGGAAAAGGCCCTGACCGTTTCTATGCATGGCCAGATGCTCTCGTCCTCCCCTAAAAAGAAAGGGGTTTTGATGTCGTTTCTTTAACTTGTATGTAGAGAGAGCATATGGTTGATAACGGCGATGCCGTAGCGGCTATTCATATATCACGGACCCTTAGCTCAGCTGGTTAGAGCAGACGGCTCATAACCGTCCGGTCGTAGGTTCGAGTCCTACAGGGTCCATATCCATTTCGTATATTAATACATAGCGGATAAGCTTCCTTATAGAAGGAAGCTTTTTTTACGAAATGTATGAGCATTTCGTTTGAAAAGAAATGGGAAATTTGCTACCTTAATGTTAGCGAGGCAATACGCTAAATTTGTTTTCACCCTTATGTAATTAGGGTAAAATGAATTTGTATGCCAAGTCATTATCGGCAATACATACAATGGGAGGAATATAACAATGGCGAAACATGAATTACCAAATTTACCTTATGCGTATGATGCGTTAGAACCTCATTTTGACAAAGAAACAATGAATATCCATCATACAAAACATCACAACACATATGTAACAAACTTAAATGCTGCATTAGAAGGACATGCGGAATTAGCAGAAAAAAGCATCGAAGAGTTAGTTGCAAACTTAAACGAAGTGCCAGAAGCAATTCGCACAGCAGTACGCAATAACGGTGGTGGACATGCAAACCACTCTTTATTCTGGACAATCCTTTCTCCAAATGGCGGTGGACAACCAGTAGGTGAACTTGCAAGTGCAATTGAAGCGAAATTTGGTAGCTTTGATGCATTTAAAGAAGAGTTTGCAAAAGCAGGCGCAACTCGCTTCGGTTCTGGCTGGGCATGGCTAGTTGTAAACAATGGTGAATTAGAAGTAACAAGCACACCAAACCAAGATACTCCATTAATGGAAGGGAAAACTCCAGTTTTAGGATTAGACGTTTGGGAGCATGCATACTACTTACATTACCAAAACCGTCGTCCTGACTACATCAATGCTTTCTGGAGCGTTGTAGATTGGAATGCAGTTGAAAAACGTTACCAAGACGCAAAATAATAATAATTGTAAAAACTAGGAGATATTTCTCCTAGTTTTTTTCTATGCTTTTTTTGAGAGTTGATTGGCTCACCTCAATATTAATGAGAAAAATGCTTACTAATGAAAGTTTCATTTTCTACTTTTCTTCTTTACATAATTGTGACCTTCTTTGGAAGACTAGAACATGAAGTAAAGGAGAGTTTAATATGAAATGGAAACATTTAGTTGGCGATGTTGAGGTGAATCGTGATTTAGTTTTATTACTCATAATTGGCGGGTTATATACGTTGGCCATTTCGTTATCCAATACGTTTGTAAATATTTATTTATGGAAACAAACGAAGGATTTTATGAATATTGGCTTTTATAATTTAGCAAGCGTTGTTTTACAGCCGCTGACTTTTCTTGTTGCCGGAAAACTAGCGAAACGAGTAGATCGTACGATTTTACTCCGCATTGGTGTAACAACATTAGCTGTTTTTTTTATTGTTGTATTGCTGACGGGAACGAATGCTTCGCAGTATATTTTACTTATCGGTGGCTTACTTGGGATAGGATATGGATTTTACTGGCTCTCATTTAATTTATTAACATTTGAAATTACAGAGCCGGAAACACGTGACTTTTTTAACGGATTTCTCGGACTGCTTACCTCATTTTCAGGTATGATTGGTCCAATTGCATCCGGGCTTATTATTTCACGTATGGAAAAGTGGAATGGGTATACATTCGTTTTTTTCCTATCGTTAACCTTATTTACCATTGCAATAGTTGTCAGTTTTTTTCTGACGAAACGTGAATGTGAAGGGCGTTACGAAATTATTGAAGTAATGAAAGAGAGAAAAGTGAATAAAAACTGGGGAAGAATTACGCTTGCTCATTTCTTTCAAGGACTTAGAGAAGGTACATTTATATTTGTTATTTCTGTATATGTGTATATGGCTTCTGGTAGCGAATTAGCGCTGGGGAAATATGGGCTTGTAAATTCTGCTGTTTCTTTCATTTGCTATTATTTAGTAGCACGAGTATTGAAAAAGGAATGGCGAAAAAAAGCTATTTTACTCGGTGGAATTATTTTATATGCAGTTGTATTTTTAGTTGTCTTTCATGTCACGTATACGAAATTACTTATTTATGCAGCTTGTATTGCCGTAGCGTATCCGATTCTTCTTGTTCCATATGGTTCAATGACATATGATATAATAGGCAGAGCTAAACAAGCAAAGGAGCGGCGAGTAGAATATATTGTTGTTCGTGAACTATGGCTAAACGGAGGAAGAATCTGTTCGGTTTTAAGTTTTTTGTTAGCAGTTTCATTATTTCCGGCAGAAAAAAGCTTGCCTATCTTATTATTAATATTAGGTGCTGGACATTTACTTATCTATTTTGCGATTCGAAATGTCAAATACGATGATGAAAAAGCATGCCATGCAGGGCTTGCGGCTGTACAAACGACGCAAAATACAACAGAAGGAGAAGGTTAACTTCTGCGATATTTTATGTTAAAATAGTAAAACGTATATGACAGTAGCGAGGACACCTGAAGAAGGTGTCCCTTTCCGCTTACATAGCTGTTGGTAGAGGGGGTCCGTATGAGTAAGAAAAAGAAAAAAAAGAAAACCCACGTTCCATTTCGGTTAAACGTGTTGTTTTTCTGTGTGTTTTTACTGTTTTCAACAGTAATTGTTAAATTAGGTATGATACAGATTGTCCATGGTGAAGATTATAAAAATGAAGTAAACCGAAAGGAAAACTTAACGGTAAGTACCCCTGTTCCGCGCGGAAAGATTTTTGACAGGTATGGCCGTGCGGTGGTAGATAATACACCACTTCGAACGATTACGTATACAAGAACGAAGGAGTCAAAACGTGAAGAACGTTTAGAAACAGCAAAGCAACTTTCAAAGCTGCTTGATGTACCGACTGATAAATTAACGGAGCGAGATAAAAAAGATTTTTGGATTCTGTTAAATGAAGAACAGGCAAAAGCGAAAATTACGAAAAAAGATGAAGCTGATTTAAAAGCGAAAAAAATTGATGATAAACAACTGGCACAACGTCAGCTTGATCGTATTACAGAAGCGGAATTAAATGAATTAACTCCTGACGATTTAGAAGTATTAGCAATTAAGAGTAAGATGGAAGGCGGCTATGCAATGACGCCGCAAATTATTAAAAAAGATGTTACACCGGAAGAATATGCTGTAGTTAGTGAGAATTTAGCAAAACTTTCAGGGGTAGACACTACAGTTGATTGGGACCGTCACTATGCTTATGGAGATATGTTCCGCACTGTACTTGGCGGTGTAACGAGTTCCGATGAAGGATTACCGCGAGAGAATATCGACTATTACTTAGTTCGTGATTATAACCGTAATGACCGTGTCGGAAAAAGTTATCTTGAGCAGCAATACGAAGATGTATTGCACGGCATGAAAGCACAAGTGAAAAATATTACGGACCAAAAGGGAAATATTCTTGAGACTGTTTATCTTTCTAAAGGAGAAAGTGGAAAGAATGTAAATTTGACCATTGATATGGAGCTGCAAAAGAAAGTTGAACAAATTATTGAAGAAGAAATGAAAGCAGCAAAAGCTTCAGGCGGAGCGGAATATATGGACCGTGCGTTTGTTGTGATGATGAATCCGAAAAACGGAGAAATTTTATCAATGGCTGGTAAACAGTTTGGGGAAGAAAATGGGCAAAGTGTGATAAAAGATTATGCACTTGGCACGATGACGAGTGCATATGAAATGGGTTCGACTGTAAAAGGTGCAACTCTTTTGACTGGATATCAAGAAGACGCTATTAAACCAGGAGATGTAATGGTCGATGAAGCAATTAAATTTAAAGGAACCGATTATAAAAAATCATGGAAAACAATGGGGGCGATTAATGATTTAACAGCCCTGCAACAATCTTCTAACGTATATATGTTTAAAACAGCGATGAAAATCGCGGGTGTAGATTATGTTTATAATGGTCCATTAAGTGTTAAACAAAAGGACTTTGATACAATGCGTTATTACTACAGTCAATTTGGTCTTGGAGTACCAACGGGAATAGATTTACCAAATGAGATGGCAGGAGTAAAAGGAAATGCACCAGGACAACCTGGTAAGTTACTCGATTTAGCAATCGGACAGTTTGATACGTATACACCGCTGCAATTGGTGCAATATGTATCAACGATTGCCAACGGTGGTTATCGAATGAAACCACAGGTCGTAAAAGAAATTCGCACGCCGACTTCCAAACCTGAAGAGTTAGGAAAAGTAGTGGATTCGGTGGAGCCGGTTGTCTTAAATCGAATCGATATGAAAGATGAATATATTAACCGTGTGCAAGAGGGCTTTAAAATGGTTATGCAAACACCAAATGGAACAGGATATACGAATGGTTTTGCTGGTGCAACATATGATCCAGCAGGAAAAACAGGAACTGCACAGTCTGTTTATGCTGGTCCAAATGCAAAAGAAGTAAGAGCGCAGATAGGTGATAGAAACATATATAATTTAACACTTGTTGGCTATGCACCGGCATCTGATCCAGAAGTTGCTTTTTCTGTTGTTGTTCCATGGTTGTCTAGTGATCAAAACCCAGTAAGTAAAAAAATTGGGCGCCGAATTATGGACGCATATTTCGATTTGAAAAAGCAAGAAGCAAACGGAAATACTGGGCCAATAGAAGATACGAAGAAAACAAATAAAGAAGAATAAAAATGTGTAAGATTGGCACACTATCTGTGAAGATAGTGTGCTTTTTTTTATATATGTCGCATATAGTGATGAAAGAAGTGTACAAGCCTAAAAAATTATGTGCAATATTTATTTCAAAAAAGGAGGGGAGCAGATAAATTTAGTTTGTTTTTGAGATAAATCTGCTATGCAAAACAAAAAGAGACTTGCACTCGTTGTCTCTCTTTGTTTTAACATTGCACGTGGCAAGAAAAGGCCCTGACCGCTTCTATGCACGGCCAGCCGCTCTCGCCCATCTAAAAAGAAAGCTTTTTTGTTTGTTATTAAATTGATATTCCTATAAATAAATCCATTTTATTTTTTCAACACACAAGTCGCTGCTATGCAAAACAAAAAGAGACTTGCACTCGTTTACTCTCTATGTTTTAGCATTGTACGAGGCAGGAAAAGGCCCTAACCGCTTCTATGTACGGCCAGCCGCTCCCGCCCATCTAAAAAGAAAAGGGTTTTTATGTCGTTTTTTCAATTTGTATAAAGATATTTACAAAACTTTTACAAACTATTAAAACCGCATTAATAGTTCAACATTATTCTTATATATGTACTCCTGTTCGCAGGAGGCTCCTAGGAGGAAATATTACGTGAAACGTAATAGAGCATACACCATGGTTTTTATCATATCACTGTTTTGTTTATCTGTTCATACGTTACCTGTTTCCGCCGTTAGTATGGTAGGAGAAGTACAAATTGATGGATCTTCTACAATTTTTCCGATTATGGAAGCAGTAGCAGAAGAGTATACGAAGCAGGAGCCTCATGTAAAGCTTTCCATTGGTATATCTGGAACGGGAGGCGGATTTCATCGTTTTGGAAAAGGAGAAGTGGATATAACGAATGCTTCTCGGCCAATGAAGAGAGAGGAAGAAAGGCTTGCTAAGAAGCACCATATTACGTATACGCCATTTCAAATTGCTTATGACGGTCTTACACTTATTGTGAATCGTGAGAATACGTGGACAGATAATCTTACAATAGAAGAACTACAAATGATGTGGAGTGAAAGTGAAACGCCGAAAAAATGGTCGCAAATTCATCCGAAATGGCCGCATGAAACGATACAATTTTACGCACCAGGCATAGATTCTGGTACGTACGATTATTTTCAAAGTGTAGTATTGCAACAAAAGCGGATTACAAGAACAGTTACATTATCCGAAGATGACAATGTTTTAATAAGAGGTGTTATGAGTAATAAACACGCAATTGCCTTTGTTGGATATGCTTATTATGCTGCGAATCGTGACAAAGTAAAGGCCGTAAAAATTAACGGTATTTCTCCGGCGAAAGAAACAATACAATCCGGGGCATATAAACCGTTATCTCGTCCGCTTTATGTATATGTAAATAACTCTTCTATTCGTGCGAAAAACAGTGTTTCAGGCTATGTATCTTTTATGATGAAGCATGCTGGAGAGCTTGTAGAAGAGATTGGATATGTGAAGTTGCCGCAATATAAATATAATGAACAGCTGCAAATGTTAACAGAAATGCAAAAATAATGTCAAGATGGAAAGGGGTTTTCATCTTTGGCTCGTAATAAAAAGAGTCATGTTACGATTTCTGTTCAACATTTGATTGAAAGAAATACAGGCAAGCGAAAGAAAGCACAGCGAATCAATCAAATGGTTCCTTTTGTATTACGAATAATCGCCAGTATCTCAATTGTTACAACGATGGGGATTATTGTAACTTTGGCAAATGAAACATTTATGTTTTTTGAAAGAGTATCAATCGTTTCCTTTTTTACAGAGAAAGAGTGGCTTCCTTTTTTTGGAAATCCTAAATTTGGTATTTTACCGCTTATATATGGAACGGTGCTTGTTACTGTTATTGCCATGATTGTTGCCGTTCCGATTGGATTAGGCTGTGCAGTGTTTTTAAGTGAATATGCTTCTAGTGCGGCAAGAAAGGTGTTAAAACCAGCATTAGAGCTATTGGCAGGGATACCGACAATTGTATACGGTTTTTTTGCTTTAACAGTTGTTACACCTATTTTGCAGCGCATCGTTCCAAATTTGCAGTTTTTTAACGCGCTTAGTCCAGGGTTTGTAATTGGCATTATGATGATTCCGACAATTGCATCTCTTAGTGAAGATGCGATGCGAGCTGTTTCTCATAAAGTGCGAGAGGGTTCTTTTGCGATTGGCGCCACCCGTTTTGAAACGACAAAGCATATTGTATTACCAACAGCTTTTACTGGCATTTTAGCAGCAATTGTGCTAGCTGCTTCAAGAGCAATTGGAGAAACGATGATTGTTGTCATTGCGGGCGGTTCAACGCCGAATTTATCGTTAAATCCGACACAGTCTATACAGACGCTAACAGCATATATTGTGCAAGTTAGCTTAGGAGATGCTCCTTATGGAACGATGCCCTATTACAGCATGTACGCTGTCGGAGCGACGCTTTTTATGTTTACGTTGATTATGAATATGGTTGCACAGCGTATTATGCGTCGTTTTAAGGGAGCGACATAATATGCGAATGTTAAATGAGCGAAACATAGAAGAACATATGCCTCCTCGCTTTCGAAAAGATCGTGTATTTAGAACTGTATTTCGCATCGCGATGTTATTTTCACTTTGTATATTAATTTTTTTACTACACCAAATTTTTCAGCAAGGAATAACATATATTTCATTTGATTTTTTAATCCGTTTTGCATCGCGAAATCCAGAGGAAGCTGGCATTGCAGCAGCTTTATCGGGAACAATTTTATTTATGAGTGTTGTCGCTCCTACTTCCTTTTTATTTGGAGTAGGAACAGCCCTTTATTTAGAATACTATGCAAAACAATCATGGTTTACAAAAATAATTGAGCTCAATATTCAAACGTTGGCAGGAGTGCCATCTGTTGTTTTTGGATTATTAGGATTAACAATGTTTGTATATGGCTTGCAGTTAGGCGAAAGCATATTGGCAGCCTCATTAACGATGAGCCTTCTCGTCTTGCCGACGGTTGTTGTTGCAGCGCAAGAAGCACTTCGCTCTGTACCGAAAGAGTTGTTAGAAGCTTCTTATGGAGTGGGGGCAACGAAGTGGCAAACGATGTACCATGTTGTGATTAGAGCAGCAATGCCAGGGATTTTAACAGGTTGTATTTTAGCATTATCCCGAGCGATTGGAGAAGCGGCCCCGCTACTTGTCATTGGGGCACTTGCTTTTGCAAACTATGTACCACTTGATGTAATGGATAGATTTACAGTTTTACCGATTCAAATCTTTAATTGGATGAATAGGCCGCAAGAGGAATTTCAACATGTAGCAGCAGCTGGAATTATTGTGTTACTCGTGCTGCTATTGCTTATCAATACTTTTGCAATTTGGCTGCGAAATCGTAAGTAAGAAGGACTGGATGAAAGGGGATCTTCAAAATGGTATCTACAGTAGTAAAAGTTCAGGTGAAAAATGAAGAAAAGGCAGAACCGCTAACAAAAAAGGTTGTATTTGACACGAAAAATTTAAACTTATGGTATGGGGAAGACCATGCATTAAAAGATATTAATTTAAGCATTCATGAAAATGAAGTGACAGCGATTATAGGACCAAGTGGATGCGGAAAATCTACGTATTTAAAAACATTAAATCGTATGGTTGAGCTCGTGCCAATCGTTCGGACAACAGGGGTAATTGAGTATCGCGATCGCAATATTTTTGATAAATCTTATCCTGTTGAAGAACTGCGTACGCATGTTGGAATGGTATTTCAGAAGCCAAACCCATTTCCAAAATCAATCTATGAAAATGTTGTGTATGGTCCGAAAATTCATGGTATTCGCGATAAGAAAACGTTGGATGAAATTGTTGAGAACAGTTTACGCGGTGCGGCAATTTGGGATGAATTGAAAGATAGATTACATGATAATGCATACGGACTATCCGGTGGACAGCAGCAACGTTTATGTATTGCGCGTTGCTTAGCAATTGAACCAGATGTTATTTTAATGGATGAACCAACATCAGCATTAGATCCAATTTCTACATTGAAAGTGGAAGAGTTAATTCAGGAGTTAAAGAAAGATTTTAGTATTGTGATTGTTACGCATAATATGCAACAAGCAGCTCGTATTTCTGATAAAACAGCTTTCTTCTTAAGCGGAGAAGTTGTGGAATATACAGATACAAATAAGTTATTTACAACGCCAACAGATAAACGTACAGAAGATTATATTACAGGGCGTTTCGGTTAAGAGTATTTGTTTGAGGAGGAATTTTCTCTCCTTGTTTATTTGAGGTTTTACCTTATACGGAAGTGTGTGGAACGAGTGAAGGAGGAAACAACATGGTACGCGAACAATTTCAATATGACTTACAATCATTACAGCAAAAAGTTATTGAACTAGGTGAATTAGCAAAACAGGCTCTTGAAATTGCAATGGAAGGATTGCGTACAAGAGATGTAGAGAAAGCGATTGAGGTAATCGATGGCGATTACCGTATGGATAATTTGGAAGAAGAAATTAATGATTTTGCCTTAATGCTCATTACGAAACAACAGCCAGTTGCTAGTGATTTACGAAGAATTTTTGTTTCGATTAAAACGGCAACAGATTTAGAACGTATTGCAGATCACGCGGTAAATATTGCTAAGTCAACCATTCGTCTTGGAGAAAAAGAGGTTCTAGTTTCATTACAAAGCCTTGAAAGTATGTTCAAAATTGCAATAGATATGTTGCAAAATGTGATTCAAGCTTATAGAGAAGAAAACTTAACATATGCGAAAAAGATTGCTGAGATGGATGATGAAGTTGATGAACTGTATGGAAAAGCAATTCGTGAATTTATTTCTTCCATTCCAAATAAGCCGGAGTCAATTGGGCAAATTACACAACTATCGTTTATTGCCCGTTATATTGAGCGAGTGGCAGATCACGGTACAAATATTGCAGAAAATGTTTTTTACCTTGTAAAAGGGAAGCATTATTTGCTAAATGAATAAAATGTATTATGAGAGGAATGCAAAAGCATTCCTCTTTTTTAGTCAAAATATGACGAAAAAGTATCATTGTTACTTTCTTGTTGCGGTGATAAGATGGATTATAATGGAATTATAAGAAAACGCTTACTTTTGGGTGGGATGGTCCCGCTCAAACGTCTTCTAAAAGGGAAAACAAACCATCCGTAAGAGCCCGATTGGTTCAACTAACCTTTCATGAAAAGAGCGTTCATGAAAGGAAGTTTCACTTTATTCTTCTATACGAAGAGAAAAGAGGGATGTATGGAGCCTTTGCGTATTTTAATGTTGGCATGGGAATATCCCCCGATGATGGTAGGTGGTCTTGGAAGGCATGTGTATGAATTATCACGGGCTCTTGCACGTAATGGACATGATGTGCATGTAGTAACGATACACGAGGAGAAATGTACAATATATGAAAAGGTACACGATGTACATGTACATCGTGTTGCAGTTGATTATCGTGAAAAGCATCATTTTTATGAGTGGATTGCTCAGTTAAATAAGTCTATGCTTGCTTATGCACAAGAACTATGTAAAGTTTACGCGTTTGATGTGATTCACGCTCATGATTGGCTTGTTGCTATTTGTGCGATGGATTTGCAAAAACAGCAACAGTTGTCTCTCGTCACAACAATTCATGCAACGGAACGTGGGCGGAATAGCGGGATTTATACATCATTGCAATGGAAAATACATATGCATGAAAAAGAACTAGTAAAAGAATCTAATGTTGTGATTGTTTGTAGTCAGTTTATGAAAGGTGAAGTTGTGCGGGATTTCGAAGTAAATAGTGAAGCTGTTATTGTACATCCTAATGGAATTGATCAATATTTTTTTCATGCGGTTACGCCTTCGCTAGACATCACAAATCATTATAATTTAGCGGATCGATTGGTTGTATTCTCAATTGGCCGTATTGTGAATGAGAAAGGCTTCTATACCATTATTGAAGCAGCACCGCATATTACCCAGCAGTACCCCCAGATTTTATTTATTATTGCAGGTCAAGGAACCATGTTAGAGCAGTATCGTGCAGCTGTACAGGGGATGGGACTGCAACATTCTATCCTTTTTCTCGGTCATATTACAGAAGAAGAGCAGCGAGCATTTCTTCAAAGGTGTGATGTATTATTAATTCCGAGCTTGTATGAACCTTTTGGGATTGTTGCGTTAGAAGGGATGCTCGCCAAGAGACCAGTTTTAGTTTCACGTGTGGGCGGCCTGCAAGAGATTATTGTGGATGGTGTGAATGGGTTTCAAATGCAACCAGGTTGTTCGCAAAGTTTGAGTGAGAAATTAATATGGGTTATAGAACAGCCAAAAATTGCTCAGCTCGTTGCAAATAAAGGATATGAAGATGCTCTTGTTCACTACAATTGGGGTGAAATTGCAAGAACAACCGCACAAACGTATGAAAAAGCAGTTCAACATCATAAATGTGGAGGTTGAATGCCGATGAAGGGGGTTATTTTAGCTGGAGGGAAAGGAGCACGTTTACGTCCGTTAACATGCAACCTTCCAAAACCCATGTTACCCCTACTACAAAAGCCAGTGATGGAATACAGTATTGAACTATTGAAACAGCACGGTATTCGTGAAATTGCTATTACTGTTCAATATATGAGTTCCGTTATTCAAAATTATTTTGGTGATGGTAGTAAATGGGGAGTGAAGCTATATTACTTTGAAGATACTCCCCCTCTTGGTACAGCGGGGAGTGTAAAGCAAGCAGAGAAGTTTCTAGATGAGCCATTTGTTGTAATTAGCGGAGATGCGCTAACAGATTTTCAGCTGTCGAAAGGAATTGATTTTCATAACAGTCATAATGGAATCGTTACGATGTTTGTTAAAGAAGTAGTTAATCCATCATCGTATGGATTAGTTGTTACCAATCAACACCACGAAATTATTAAATATATTGAAAAACCAAGTTGGAATGAAGTTATTTCCAATACAGTAAACACCGGTATTTATATTATGGACCCCGACATTTTTTCTTATATTACACCTCATACGTTTTTTGATTTTAGTCATCATGTATTTCCTTTATTAGAAAACAAAGAAGCAATGTATGGATATGTAGCAGATGGATATTGGCTTGATATTGGAACGTTTACACAATATCGCCAAGCTCAATTTGACTTGCTTACGAAGAAAGTTCATGTACCTATTCCATATACAGAAGTGTTGCCGATGGTATGGATTGGAGAAGATGTAACAATTGAAAAAGGAACAAAGATACACGGCCCTGCTTTTATTGGTGAGGGAACAACGGTTCAAACAGGAGCTACTATTGATCCGTATTCTATCATTGGTAACCATAGCGTAATTTCTGCATATACCCGTCTTCAAAAAAGTATTTTACTCGCTCATACGTATGTAGGAAGGCGATGTGAATTAATCGGAACTACAGTTGGAACCAGCACAATTATTGAAGATGGAGTTACTTTATTTGAAAAGAGTGTTGTGGCTGATCATTGTCGAATTGGTCAAAATGCAGTGATTAAGACGAAAGGGAAAGTATGGCCAGAGAAAGTGGTTGAGAGTAGTGCGATTATTGCTTCATCTGGAATTACAGAACATGAAAATATTTCGTATTTTTTGCAGAAAAGTCGTATATGCGGCAGAAGTAATTTAGATATTACGCCACAAGTTGTTGTAAAATTGGCGATGGCATATGGTTCTTTATTATTAGAAGGAGCCAGTTTGCTGATTGGCAGCAGTACACATGCAGAAGTGCAAATGTTTAAACATATTTTTCTGCATGCTGTTCATACAGTGGGCGTGCATACGATGGAATGCCAAGACATGAATGAATCTTGCTTCCGATATGCAACTGGGCAAACAGATGTCGTTGGTGGAGTGTTTTTTTATAAGGGCCAAGATGAGAAACTTATTATCCAATTTTATAATGAAGAAGGAATGGCATTAACATATAAACAGCAAAAAGAGATAGAAAATTTGTATATGGCAGAGTCATTTCGTTATGTCGGTAGTAAAAAAATTGGGAATAACGAAGTCATAGATGTTTGTTCAGAAACATATATTGAATCTGCTTTGCAATTTATAGATATACCTGTTATAAAAAGACAACATTTTCACCTGCTTATAAATAAGCCAGATGAATTATTTCAGCCTTTGCTATTATCTTTTTTACAGGAAATCGGCTGCACAGTAACGTGGGTATATGCCGAGGGGCAAAAAGAACATATTAAGTCATTAATGAAATCGAGCCGAGCAGATATGGCGATTATATTTCGAGAACAAGAAAATACATTTGAATTATATGATACTTACGGGAATATTTATAAAAATACAAATTGCGAAGAAATGGATATTCCAAATTTATTATTTGAAAAAGATGAGGATTTCTACCCATTATCATTAAAATTAGGAGAATGTTATCTTCTTTTTTATATGCACAATGAAAATAAGAAATTATTTCAAACGAGATGGCAGCAAGATATTTTATTTCGAGTTGGTAAATTATTGGAGTTAATCGTTCTTCAAGGGAAAACATTGCCGGAAATGTTAGAGCAATATCCACCACTATACTTATTATGTGATGAAGTAGTTTGTTCGTGGAATGAGAAAGGAAAAGTGTTAGGAATGCTGCTGCGGGACCGGGCACAGCTAGAGTTTGAAGTATTGGAAGGAATTAAATTTACACATGCAGAAGAAGAGTGGTCTTATGTTGTTTCAGATGTAAATCAACCAAAATTTCTCGTTTATTCTCATGCAAGAAATCCAGTCATAGCAAAGGAAAATATGAATACACTTATAGAAAAAATTAGACAATATCAAAAGGTGTAGAATTTTTGTTTTAAAAGTGGTATTATGGTATAGTCTGATTTAAGTTATTAGTGACTGGAGGGAAATAAGAATGCGTGTGAATATTACTCTAGCATGTACAGAATGCGGAGATCGTAACTATATCTCTAAGAAAAACAAACGTAACAACGCTGAGCGTCTTGAGCTTAAAAAATATTGCAAGCGTGACAAGAAGTCTACGTTACACCGCGAAACAAAGTAAGCAGTAGGGATATTTTCCTACTGTTTCTTTTGTATATAGGGGGAATTCCAAATGAAAGAAGAGAAAAAAAGATTACGAACAGAAATATTACAGCGTATGAATGCTTTATCAGAAGAACAGTATACGACTTTATCAGAAAAAATTGCAGATTCTCTATATAAACAACGAGAATGGATTGAGGCTAAAACAATTGGGATTACACTTTCTATGGAACGTGAAGTCAATACATATGCAATTATTGAAAAGGCATGGGAAGAGGGAAAAGCAATTGTTGTTCCAAAATGTAATCGTAAAACGAGAACAATGACATTCCGTCAAATTACAAGTTTTGAACAATTAGAAACCGTTTATATGAATTTACGAGAGCCGGTTCCGTCTATGACAGAAGAAGTATTAGCAGAGGAGATAGATTTGCTTCTCGTACCAGGTGTTGCCTTTACAAGAAAAGGCGAGCGTGTAGGGTATGGCGGGGGATATTACGATCGTTATCTTGTGAACTACAAAGGGAAAGCGCTATCATTAATCTTTGATTTTCAAATTGTTTCTCATATCCCAGTGGAACCATTTGATAAAACTGTACAGAAAATTATTACGGAAAAAGAAATGTTTTCTATTTTGTAACTTATATAGACAAATTAGAAATTGACGATTCTTTTTTATGTTGATTATAATAAATTATGTGAACGTTTTCTTATTATGTTTTTATAGTAAGTAGACATTTAGAGGGTGAAAAAATGAAATCTATTTATGATATTCAGCAATTATTAAAGCAATTTGGAACGATTATTTATACAGGAGATCGTGTTGCAGATTTACAATTAATGGGCGATGAGCTTCGTGAATTATATAAATCACAGCTTATTGAGCCGACAGAGTATCAGATGGCTTTATTTTTATTAAAGCAAGAAATTCAAAAAACGACATAAAAACAACTTTCATACAAAAGCAATCTGACTCGTGTCATACGAGAACAAAGAGAGAAACCGAGTGCAGATTACTTCAGTTATTTTTATGTTGAAAAATCGAAATGAATTTATACAGTAAAACTTCTATTAGCAAATAGCTGGAGAAATAGAGGAAAGAAGGAGAACAACATGGAAGAGAAATGGTTGGTTGGTGTTGATCTTGGTGGAACAACAATTAAATTAGCATTCATTAATATCTATGGTGAGTTTATACATAAATGGGAAATCCTAACGAATACAAGTGAACAAGGAAAACATATTACACTTGATATTGCGAAAGCAATTGATAAAAAGTTACAAGAACTAGGTGAGCTAAAAAGCAAGTTAGCTGGAATTGGGATGGGGGCTCCGGGTCCTGTTCATGTCGCTTCTGGACTAATTTATGAAGCAGTAAACTTAGGATGGAAAAACTATCCTCTTAAAGATTTATTAGAAGTAGAAACTGATTTGCCAGTTGTTGTTGATAATGATGCGAATATTGCAGCACTTGGAGAGATGTGGAAAGGTGCTGGAGAAGGTTCGAAAGATATCGTTTGTATGACGCTTGGAACAGGTGTTGGTGGCGGTGTTATCATAAACGGTGAGGTCGTCCATGGTGTAAGCGGAGCAGGCGGTGAAATTGGTCACATTACAGTTGTAACGGAAAATGGTTTTGCTTGTAACTGCGGAAAATCAGGATGCTTAGAAACTGTTTCTTCTGCAACTGGTATTGTACGGGTTGCAATGCAAAAAATGCAGGAAACAGATGAAGCTAGTGTACTACGTTTGCTGTTAGAACAAGAAGGGCATATTACATCTAAAGATGTATTTGAGGCACTTGCAAAAGGTGATGCATTAGCAAAAAAAGTAGTTGAAAAGGTTGCTTCGTATTTAGGATTAGCGGTAGCAAATTTAGCTAGTACATTAAATCCAGAGAAAATTGTAATTGGCGGTGGTGTATCAAAAGCAGGTGATGCATTGCTACAACCAATTCAACACTATTTTGAACAATATGCATTTTCACGCGCTGTTAAAAGTACAAAACTAGCAATTGCGACACTTGGTAATGATGCGGGAGTAATTGGTGGTGCGTGGCTTGTGAAAAAGTATATTTGTGAAGCAAAGTAAAATGAATGAGAAGATAAGCGGGAAAAGAAAAAGGAAGGGGCGCCCTTCCTTTTTTCATATGCTAGAAATCGTGATGTATGTAGAGATTGTAAACAATTGTTTAATGTGTTGGTGGATAGCCATTGTTTAGTACTGTCATGACTGTAAACCATCCAAAAACAAGTACAGTTGCAACGGAAAAACCTCCAGCAAGAAGGTTCTTGTCTCGCAACGTTTTAAGAGAAGAGTATACAGCTAACAGAGTAACTAACGCAAAAATAATAACAAGACCCATACATATCCCCTCTACTCTCTTATTTCGTTTGAGTTTTTGCAATATTTCCTCATTTTAATTGTACATGTTTTCAATAGGGTTGTCGAGGTTTCGTTTCTTATGGACAGAAAATGTTGTATCATAAAGTGAAGCTTCTATCGGTGGAGGGCTCATTCCTGGCCGATAGAAAGCTCTTATGAATCGAGTATATGGCTACCCCTTTATATCTCTTTACATTTTGAGGCAGGGGTTTTACAGCAGTACAAAAGTGAGTGTAATGACTGGAGGAGATTGAGAGTGAATTGGATTCAAATGCCGTTAGGGCTACTGCAAACAAATGCATATATTTTAAGTAATGATCAAAAAGAGTGTATTATTTTTGATCCAGGCAGTGAAGGAGAAAAACTTGTAAGTTACATAAAACAACAACAATTAAAGCCATTGGCTATTTTATTAACACATGCACATTTCGATCATATCGGTGCAGTAGATGATGTACGCACTGCGTTTCAAATTCCAGTGTATGTTCATCAAGAGGAAGCGGATTGGTTAGGAGATGCTACTGTTAACGGTTCACAAATTTTTATGATGAATCGTAGTATTACGGTAAAACCTGCGGATCATATCATTGAGGAAGAAGGAACATTGACAATTGGTTCGTTTACGTTTGATATATTTGAAACACCGGGACATTCACCAGGAAGTATTTCATACTATTGCAAAGAAGCAAACGCTGTATTCTCAGGTGATGTTTTATTTCAAATGAGCATTGGCCGCACTGATTTACCTGGAGGTAGCTTCCAAGAATTAATCATGAGTATTGAAGAAAAGTTATTTGTACTACCTGATAATACAACTGTGTTATGTGGGCATGGTCCAGAAACAACAATCGGTTTTGAAAAAGAAAATAATCCATTTCTACAATAAGGGGAACAGGGATGAAGCACGTTCTAAAACAAGCGATGGAAAAGGAAGAAGACCGGTCTATTTCTTATAGTACATATATGAGCTTTGCATTATATGATGTAACCAATGGTTATTATATGAAAGAACGTGAAAAAATTGGCAGACAAGGAGATTTCTTTACAAGTAGTAATGTGTCTTCTGTTTACGCAAAAACATTTGCTCATTTTTTAATTCGGCTTGTAAACGAAGGAGTTGTTGCACCACATATATGTGAAATTGGTGGTGGAACGGGGAAATTTGCATATGATGTATTGCAAGAGTGGCAAACGATATCACCGGATACGTTTGGAAACATGCAATATTCTCTTATAGAAGTGAGTCCATTTCATAGAAGGTTACAAAAGCAACAACTTCTTTCTTTTGCAAATGTTTCACAATATGCATCCTATCAGGAATTAGGCGCCTCTTTCAATGGAATTGTTTTTTCTAATGAGTTATTTGATGCGTTTCCTGTAGAAGTAATTGAGAAGCGAGAAGATATGCTATATGAAGTACGCGTAAAGTATAATAGTGGGGATGAACTTATCGAAGTATTGCGTCCGTTAGATAATGAGCACATTGTAAATTATCTGAAAAGACACCAAATACAGTTGTATGAAGGACAACGATTTGAAGTGCCGTTACAAATGAATGTTTATGTAAAGCAGCTCACAAGTTGGCTAGAAGAAGGCATACTTATAACAGTCGATTACGGCTATACAAATGAAGAATGGATGCACCCAGCTCGTCGTGAAGGGAGTTTACGAAGTTATTATGAGCATCAACTGATTCGTAATCCTCTTCAACGTCCAGGAGAGATGGATATAACAACTCATATTCATTGGGATGCATTGAAGGTTGCTTGCGAAGAACGAGGTATACAAACAGTATGGCATACGAAACAAAGAGAATTTTTGCTTGCTGCAGGAATTTTAGAACAACTTGTTAATCATGAAGATCGTAATCCGTTTTCTAGTAGTCAAAAGAAAAACCGTGCAATTCGTTCTATGATTTTACAAGGTGGAATGAGTGATGCTTTTGATGTTGTCATTCAGAAAAAGGGGTTGCCACATTTCAATTTAGACCATTACTTGCATATCTTTTCATAAAGTGAAACTTCCGTCAGTGGGGGGGCTTCATCCCCCACTGACGGAAAGCTCTCACCAATCGGGCTTTTA